>JADEXV010000422.1 GCA_015206945.1 Nostocales cyanobacterium LEGE 12452
CCTCTGCTCCCCTGCTCCCCCGCTCCCCTACTCCCTTCATTCATTGGAAAGCAACTCAATGGTTTTTCTATTACCTGGTGTCAAGTTTGATCTGGATCTGATTCAAAAGTACGACACTCGCGCACCTAGATATACCAGTTACCCGCCCGCTACAGAGTTAAGCGAAACATTCACTGAAACTGATTTTAAGGCCGCGATCGCCGCATCGAATCAACGCAAAACCCCTCTTTCTTTGTATTTCCATATCCCCTTTTGCCAAAGTGCTTGCTACTTCTGCGGCTGTAATACAGTAATTTCTAACAACAAGAATATTGCTAAACCTTATGTGGAGTCTTTGGTTCAAGACATTAAAAACACCGCAGCTTTAATCGATTCTGATAGAAAAGTCCTGCAAATCCACTGGGGAGGTGGTACTCCTAATTACTTGGAGCGTCACCAAGTAGAATTTTTATGGAAAAACATCAATCGCTATTTCAACATCGATCCCCAAGCAGAAATCTCAATTGAGATTAATCCCCGCTATATCGATAAAAACTACATTTTCTTTCTGAGACAGATTGGATTTAACCGCATTAGTTTTGGCATTCAGGATTTTAATCGCCAAGTTCAAGTAGCTGTCAATCGTGTCCAGCCAGAAGAAATGCTCTTTGATGTCATGAGTTGGATCAAAGAAGCTAAGTTTGAAAGTGTGAATGTAGACTTAATTTATGGTTTACCTTATCAAACTCGCGAGACATTTCAAGAAACGCTGAAAAAGACGATCGAATTAGATCCCGATCGAATTGTTGTCTTTAACTTTGCTTATGTGCCCTGGCTCAAACCAACACAAAAAAATATTCCTCAAGAGGCGCTACCCCCAGCCGAGGAAAAGTTAGAGATTCTGAAAATGACCATTGAAGAATTAACGAATAACCAATATCTATTTATTGGGATGGATCATTTTGCTAAAACTAATGACGAATTAGCGATCGCTCAACGCAATGGCACTCTCAAACGCAATTTTCAGGGCTATACTACCCACGCCGAAACAGAATTATTTGGTTTTGGTGCAACATCCATCAGTATGTTAGAAGATGCTTATGCTCAAAACCACAAGGAGTTAAAAGATTATTATCAGACACTGGCATCAGGTAGTTTACCTGTTAGCAAAGGTATCAAGCTCACTCAAAATGACATTATTCGACGGGATGTGATTATGGGTATTATGTCTCATTTCCAGCTTCATAAGCAAGATATTGAAAACAAATATCATATCAATTTTGATGAATATTTCTCTGAAGAACTAGAGGCTTTAAAACCACTAGAAGCCGATGGTCTAGTCAGTTTATCAAAAAATCAGATCCAGATTACCGACATCGGTAGATTACTAGTAAGAAACATTGTCGTCATATTTGATACTCACACAAGAACGCGAGAGACAAAGTTCTCCCGCGCTATTTGATATCACTTCTGGAAATCTTTACTACATATTATCCCCTCAATCTACCTTAAAAATAAAATTTGAGGGGATATTATTAAGACTATAGTAATCAGATTTTATGTTTGAACTTATTTGTGTGGTGCATGAAGCGCGGTGCAAGCGGCATAGACAGTAAAAAGGCAATTGGAATAAAGTTGTTAAATAAAAATCTGCAACAAAAATCTTGATTAATTATTTATATAGATAATTAATGATGAGTTATAACGAAACTTCTCAAAATTTGAATGAATATTTTTAATACATCCCCAATAGGTTAGATACAAGCTTTATGCCTTAAGATAGAGATAAAATAGAATAACCTGATTAGTTAATTAGATTTAGTTTTGTGGACAAGAATTCTGTCTATTATTAGATGTTTTTAATAACTTCTAGCTTACAAAATGTGAGAATTTTCGTTTAATATGAAGATGCAAAAAATGTAAATTTTCATCCAATGTGGATATAAATTATTTTGTATAACTTTTGGATTTAACATTTACCCCATCTGGTAGAAAGAATTTGGAATTAGAGTTGATAACTTAGATATTAAGTGAGTGAGATTGTTGAGGCGGTTATGAGTATTATTGCTTGGATAGTTTTAGGACTTTTGGCAGGTGCTATCGCTAAAGCTATTTATCCTGGTTCTCAAGGCGGCGGAATTCTCTCCACAATGATTTTGGGTATCATTGGTGCTTTCGTCGGTGGAACTTTGTTTACCTTGTTAAGAACAGGAACTCTGCAAATTACTGCGGCTGGCGCTGGTTTAACTCTTCCTGGAATTTTAGTGGCTGTGCTTGGTGCAATCGTTGCTATTTATCTGTGGGGATTAATCAGAAGAAGCAGCAATGTATAACCGCTGATTGGTAGTTATCAACCCTGAGATAACTACTGTATTTTATTCAGTCTTCTAGTTCACCAGTTTAAGAAGCTATAAAACATCAAATTAGCTCTATTTATCTGGAAAAAACTGAAAGATAAGTTGATTCGTTCCGTAACACCAAATTTTGAGAAGTGTAAATCTATGTTTTTTCACAAAAAAGAGCCTATTCATGCAGTTAACGTTAGTGAACCAAACCCACGTTTTGCTCAGTTGCTTCTAGAGCAGTTTGGCGGAGCTACTGGAGAACTTAGTGCAGCACTTCAATATTGGGTTCAATCATTTCATGTTGAAAATGCTGGCATTAAAGATATGCTCCAAGACATTGCAATTGAGGAATTCAGCCATTTAGAAATGGTTGGTAAACTCATTGAGGCTCATACTAAAAATGTAGATCAAACAGAGGCTTACAAGAGTACTCTTTTTGCAGTTCGAGGAATTGGGCCTCATTTTCTAGATAGCCAAGGTAATGCCTGGACTGCAAATTACTTGAATGAGGGTGGAGATGTAGTACGTGATTTAAGAGCTAACGTTGCAGCCGAAGCTGGCGCTCGTCAAACTTACGAAGAGTTGATTAAGTTGGCAACCGACAAAGGAACCCAAGAGACTTTAGTCCATCTGTTAACACGAGAAATTTCTCATACTCAGATGTTTATGAAAGCTCTTGATTCACTAGGTAAGTTGACAGATCCATTCTTTGGTAATATCAAGCCAGATGAAACTGTTGCTCTCTACTACAACTTATCTACAAACGGAGATGGTAAGGATGAGCGTGGCCCTTGGAATTCTGAGCCAACATTCAAATACATTGCTAATCCTCTAGAAAGCCACTCTTAATTACATAAGTTGCAGTCAGAATATAGCTTTATTTTCAGCAAAGACGCTTTTGGCATATTCTCAACAACTCCCAATAATCTGGTAGGCAAATAACCTACCTTCTTTAGAAAATGTTGGGCTGTTTAGCTACATTTAGTGAGCAAAAAAATCCCGACTTTTCTAAGAAAAGTTGGGATTTTTATTTAAGTATTTGGGTATTACACTCAATTGAAAATAGCTATAGCTATTAAATATTCGGCCCCACTGAAAAAGTTAGAGCGATCGCTGCTTCAATTTCTACTCCGATATTTCTGACTTCAGAAATTAATTCAACTCAAAATCAAAACTCAGAATTAGGAGATTCACTTGTGATTGTCAACGCTACGCCAAGTGGTTGGGAAGTCATTTATCA
>JADEXV010000423.1 GCA_015206945.1 Nostocales cyanobacterium LEGE 12452
CCAGTAAATTCAGCATTGACTACTGTATTCAAGTTTAGGAGAATACCGTTGGACTGGGTAAAGCTATTGCCTTGGAGTAATTCTGTATAGAGAATATTGGCATAACCATGATTACCAGCAAAATTCCACTGTCCAGGCTGGAATAAGTCATTCCAGTTGGCATAAATATCTAAGGTAGCCAACTGAGAATCATAACCCAAAGATTTACTAGTATGTAAAGATACAACTCGATTAGCATCGCTTGCATCTAAGCGATCGCTTGCGGCTTTGTCTTCAAACTCAGGCCCTGCGGGGTCGAGTCCTACTATTTGAGTAAGAGAACGCCCTGTAGATTCACGGTAGGTTGAGCCAGTGAATCCGGCAATGTGCGCTCCCAAACTATGTCCAATCAGGTTGGTGTAAGTCGGATCTACACCATTATTTACTAAGTAGGTAGCCAGCTGACTGGCGACATCGCGCGTTCTGGCGGCGGAAGTGGAATACCACAAGGAGCTAGCTCCTTCTTCCCAATCTAGGAGAATGATATTAGCATTTGACTCACGTTGCCGAATGGTTTGGGCTATATTTTCCATCCAGTCAGCGGCTTTGTAGTTATTGCCTACATTGCCACCAGTGCTTTGATAGCCATGAATAACAACATAGGTTGGTGCCTCAGAAGTAATGCGCCCAGAACGGTTGATAGAACCGTTACCCCAAACATTAAAGTTGACTTCAACCATCTGAAGAATTCGGTATGGAAAATTTCTATTTATTGAGGCGAAAATTATGTTTTACCCTGGCAGATTTCTAAGTGGGACTTCCCCTCCTTGATAAAACTGTTGCTCTAACTTGCCCAGACCAAGCAAGATCAAAACGCCAACGATCATAACTAGGCTTGAAACAACAATAGTGATAATAGAAATCTGATTCCGAATCAACATCAATAGAGGAAGCACCCACCAAACTAAAGCTACCACCACCGCTACTCCTATTCTCAAGCGCTGCAATCGAGTTAAAGCAGTTCTACAACTGGCGCATTTCTTTGTGTGGGAATGATACCTATCCAGTAACACTTCTTTTGATAACGGTGGTGGTAGACACTCTACTTCTTTAAATGGTTCAGCCTTGTATTGGTTTACCCAAGAACGTAACCTAGATACGAAAAGGTCTGCCTTGGTTGGTAAATAAAAGGCTTTAGTAAAGTTGGCGCTACCACCAAGTTTTTCCAGATAGCGTTCTTGATAATGTAAAAAAACCTGATCGTCTTCAAGGACACGATTTTGACCAATATGAGCATACCAGCGTGGAGTCAGCTTCAGAAATAGTCCTGGTAAAATAGAAGAGAACTTGAAGGGAAAACGGGCAAATAAGCGGCATTCTCCCTTGCGAATCGGAGTTGCGTAGACCACTGTTAGTGTCCTACCATACTGCTTGGAGGTGAGGTCGTGCCACATCAATCCCGGAGCAATAAATGTAGTATCCTGCCGCCCTAAAGTTCCTTTGCGCGGTCCTTCTGCCCAAGTCCCTTTAAACCCCCATTTCCCCGATTCTATAATCTCTAAATCTATTGGAGACACGTTAGCCCGATTCCCGACGGTACGGTGATGAGTGTAAGGTATATGGCTAGTGTCAAGAACATTTTCCATTAATGTCAGGGCATCGTAGGGTACATCTCTAAAGGTGTTGAGGCAAATCCAATCATCTGGGTCAAGTTCTAGTGGTTCAACAATAGGAACTTTAGTTTTAGCTGCATTCTCTGCTCGACCAGGATAGACGAACAACATTCCTTGACGAACTGCGGTGGCTAGTGTTGCCACACAAGCCCGTTGAGAAACTTCTGCTTTTGTTCGTTGTGTTTGCTGTGGTATAAGCTCACACTTTCCTGTTCCCGAAAAAGCCCAACCATGATAAGGGCATTCTAGCCATCCCTGATGATTAATTCTGCCTTCGGAAAGCGGCGCTAAACGGTGTGGGCATTGATCTATAAATGCTCGCCATGTCTGTTCATTTTTATCCCACCAGAGAACAATATCCTGCTCTAGCAAGGTGAAGCGAGTTGGCTGAGATTTATTTAAGTCTTCAATGTAACAAACAGGATACCAAACTTCTTGCCAATCGAATCTGTCTGGATCTAGTCCACCAGCAGAGTTCTCTTGTACTACTCTAGTTTGGGATGTTACTTTTTGTTGAGAACCCTCTTGAGGTAAAACACTATTAGACATGGTAACAATTGAAAAATCTGTTATTTTCTAGACAAAAAAATGTAGGTATTTTCTAATCCTATTGGTGTAAATCAATTGAGAAATCAGTCTTTAGTCTCAAGTGGCCTCAACTGAAGCATATAGT
Organism: Nostocales cyanobacterium LEGE 12452; assembly: GCA_015206945.1. Lineage (GTDB taxonomy): Bacteria > Cyanobacteriota > Cyanobacteriia > Cyanobacteriales > Nostocaceae > Nostoc. The sequence continues at coordinate 2,326 of JADEXV010000423.1, forward strand.
TTTTGACATTAAAAACTTTGGGTATGCCAGAATAAAATGTAACCCTCCAAGGGGGTAGGTTCTCTCAAAAAAAAACTTTTCGGCTTGGGAATAATTATTCAGCTATTTTGGTAGCTTTTGATGACTGAAGAAAGAGAATAATTTAATAGAGCGAAATAGCTAATTAAAACATTGTTTTGGCAGGAAAAACGCAGTAATTTTTATATGCTAACCAATGTGTTTTAACTTGAACTCAAATTATATTAAGCCTCCCCCATAACGAGTCCTTCGATCGTATGCGCTTGTACGATAGGTTCTAGTTCTTCAACGATTCGACAGGCGAAGTGCTTTCGGTGTTCTACAGGAATAGTCTCGTAGTAAGACCGAGTAAACTGGAGATCATGCCGCTCTGCATTCCGGGCATCTGGAGCATCCACACCAAGCACTAGGGCTGGCCGCGATTTTTGGGATTGGTTAACTGTACCTCGATGAATGGTCAGTGCTGACCGGACAGATATATCTCCACGCTTCGGCATCTTCCTGACGGTGCGCTCCTGGTATCGACCGTAGAGAGATTTAGGCGGAAACATTTCATGTTTGAAGCCGATTGGTCGATCCCACTGGGTGCCGAGTGCTATCTCGAACGGCCCCATGTCTTCTTCAACGTCCACAGTGGTCAAGTTGAAGGCAAGGGAGTTGAGCCTGCGTCCTGTCAGAGTGGCTTCAGGCGAGGGAAAGTCGCGGTGCCACGGCTGATTCATGGAGCCAGTCAGAGGCACGTCGAAGCCAATCTCCACGATTTTGTAGTCCTTAGAGAGAATAGCGGTTGACACTGCCACTACCCAAGGATGTGTCACCAGGTCGAGAAACCCCCTGATCCTCTCCGGGTGAATTTCTACGTAATATCGGTTAGGTCCCCGCCCCACCGCCCTACCAGGACGTGCGAGCGCTTCTGAGAAGAGAACTTCAATATCTTCACCGAGGCGATCTGCCCACGTCGGCTCAAACGCTCCTTTCAACCCAATGATCCCGTCGCCGTAGAGTCCGCCCATTATGGTGGCAGTATTGTACTGCTCATCGAGCGCGGTTGGGGATATCTCTTCTGTTTTTTCGGCTTGGACGGTGTTCGTGTAGTCAAGAGCAACTTCGTGTGCGGCTGTATTCATCAGACATCTCATCCTTGAGAGCGTTTTAAAACAAGGTTATAACAGGGTCATCATGGGCGGAATTATAGCGATATAGCTTT
>JADEXV010000052.1 GCA_015206945.1 Nostocales cyanobacterium LEGE 12452
ATTTTATCCAGTCAATAATTATAAATGCCAGTGAATAATTAAGCATCAATTGGATGGTGACTAGATAAATTGAGTTATTTTCTAGGAAAATCGCCGCGATCGCAGTAAAATTACCAATGGTATGGTGACAGCGAAAAAAACAAGCAGCTGATTAAAAATACATTTCATTCGATCAACGTTAATGGAGATGTTATGGAACCTGCTCTTCCTCTTGCTGGCTTAAACATCCTCGTAGTTGATGATGATGATGATAGCCGCTTTTACATTACTACTGTGTTGGAAGCTGATGGAGCCATCATTATGGCAGTTGCATCGGCGGCGGTAGCATTGAAAGTATTACCTGAGTTGCAACCAGATGTCTTAATTTGTGATATTGCTATGCCTGATGAAGATGGCTACACCTTCATCCGCAAGATCCGGTCCCTGAAACCTGATATTTATGAAAAACTTCCCGCGATCGCTTTAACTGCTTATGGTGATAGCGAGTATCGTAGCCGTGCCCTGGAAGCAGGTTTTCAGACTCATGTACCGAAACCAGTCGATCCCGGAGAACTAGTTGCGATCGTTGCAGAATTGGTTGCTTCTTATAAGAGTTAATACAAAGATGCAGTCATTTGTCGGTTCTTATTTGTTTATTTGCCTTCTTTTCTCAAATTGGGATAATTTATCTAAGGATATTAAAATAATTAATTCGTTATTCGTGATACTCCATCTATATAAGGTTTGCGAGCATTATAACAAGGGGTAATTTTCAATTTCCTAAGCTATTTAAATCCAGTTTCAAAACTAATTTGCTCAGATTTATATGCTGGTGGCTCGACGTGAATTAAAATTCTCACTGGACGAAATCGTTCTTCTAATCGGCTTTCTACTTCTTCGGTAATGTGGTGTGCGGTTTCTACATCTGATGCATTCACTATTAAATGCATTTCAATGAATACTTGACGACCAAGAAGACCGCGAGAAGCGATCGCGTGACAGTTAATTACACCTGGAACAGAAGTTGCGATCGCGTGTATTGCTTCTGGTGCGATCGCCATTCGATCTACAAGCCAAGGCAAATTCTCTTTTAAAACTGACCAGCCACTCCAAAATACCAACAAGGCGACAGGAAAAGCTAAGACCAAATCCATCCATTGATAACCTAACCAAACTCCTATCAAGCCACCAATTACAGAGATTGTCACCCAAATATCGCTCATGGTATGTGTCGCATCAGCAATCAGAATTGAGCTACCTACCCGCCTACCCACAGCACGTTCATAAAACGCCACAAAAATATTCACGCCCAGCACAATTAGTAATAACCACAATTCCGGTGGCGATATTTTTATCGGTTCACCACCACCTTTAAGAATTCGTTCGATTGCTCCTTGCAGAATTTCAAAACAGGCTATTCCTAAAAACGAGGCTATTCCTAAAGCGCCCACAGCTTCAAACTTGCTGTGTCCGTAGGGATGCTCGCGATCGGGTTGTGGAGAAGAAAATTTACTCGCAATCAATCCTAAAATGTTGTTGGCGCTATCTGTCACACTATGCAAGGCATCAGCTAATAAACTCAAAGAACCTGTCCAATAGCCCACAAGTGCTTTCAATCCCATTACAAACAGATTGAGTAATAGGGTAATAATTAAAACCTTTCTTACTTCGGCGCGGTTATCGTAAGTCATAGATAATTTATCACATCAAGTTCTATGACTTCTAATGTAGACTTCAAAATACAAATAAACACAAATAAAGTGTATTAAAGTCTTACACAGTAAGAGCTAAGTCTCTCTATAGTCTCTATGTTTTAGATCGATTTGTTGAGATTCTTTTTAACTAACAACAGCTACAAGTTGGATAGGCATTAGTAATGGCTTTATAAATAACCGCGTATGTTTAGCATTAATTTCAGTAATATTTTAATTAACTTTGTTATTAATACATCAACTCAGCTCATATCGAATTGTATTCAAAGATATTATGACGACCATCAGGGGTCTGTATTTACTCTAAGTAACCGAGCGGCTTAATAAGTGTTATTTACTGCCTGATAAGGATAAGTAAGCTCATGGTTTGTTCAGAAAATTGTCAAAATTTGAGGAGCGAAATCTGACAGTTTCCACGTCAGATGTCCATGTGATACCAAATAGACGCTATCTTTACTGCGGCCACGCTTGCAACGCTGTCTCCACAACCCGCAGGAGTTCTGTTCGAGTAGCTCCGGTTGCCGCCAGAACTGATATTCCACAATTGACCGTCACAACAAAGCGAGCGAGAGCCGCTGGATCTGAATCGGCTGGCAAGTCCCCCTCCGAAATCGCCTGCTCGAAACGCTTACGCAGAGAAGCTTCACTCGATTTTCGGCGTGCGGACAATTCCTGCCGCATCGGATCGGCCGGATCTCCGCATGAAAGCGTGCCATGAACCCAGAGACATCCCGGTGGATTGTGCGGATCGGTTCCCAAGTCAACAACCCCGTGCATCATTCGCTCGGCGACCTGGCGCGCAGTTGGCTCTTTGAGAGCCTCACGAAGATAGGCTGATGGCCCGTCGGCATAACGAGCCAGTACTTTGCGGAATAGAGATTCTTTGTTGCCAAAAGCGGCGTAAAGGCTAGGACGATTAATGCCCATAGCCTCGGTTAGATCCGAGAGGGATGTGCCTAGATAGCCCTTGCGCCAGAACACATACATTGCACGATTGAGCGCGTCATCGGTATCGAACTCGCGGGGTCGGCCTATAGCCGCAGTGGTTTTTTCCTGTTTCATACTCATCAGTATAATAATTTCTTGACAGGCTTACACCCATGCTTTATATCTATACCAGACGATACAAAACTTTAACGACAAAAGAATACTATGAGCAACAAAAAACTTACTGGTAAGGTGGCATTGGTAACAAATGGCTCACGCGGTTTGGGCGCAGCGATCGCTAAACGTCTTGCACAGGATGGCGCAACTGTTGCCCTCACCTACACTAGCTCACCGCAAAAAGCTGATGAGGTGGTGCTTGCGATCGAAACAGCAGGTGGGCAAGCTTTGGCTATCCGCGCCGACAGTGCCAATGCTGAAGCGGTGAAAAATGCTGTCACCGAGACTGTAAAAGCTTTTGGCCGTCTCGATATCCTCGTGAATAACGCGGGGATCGCCACCTTGTCCACTATCGACGAGTTCTCACTAGATGATTTTGACCGAATCATCGCGGTTAACATTAAGGGTGTGTTTGTGGCAACTCAAGAGGCTGTCCGCCATATCGGTGAGGGCGGAAGGATCATTATGATTGGCAGCGTCAATAGTGACATCATGCCATTTGCTGGTGGTTCCGTCTACGCTTTGACCAAAGGTGCGATGCCTACGGCGGGCTTCGCCAACGCTAGTTTTACGCGCGGTCTGGCCCGCGATCTCGGACCTCGTGGGATCACAGTAAATAATATCCAACCCGGCCCTGTGGATACCGACATGAACCCAGCGGAGGGTTCCTTTGCCGACACCATGAGAAGTATGATTGCCCTCCAGCATTATGGCCGAAGTAAAGAAGTAGCCGACATGGTTTCCTATCTTGCCAGTGCAGAAGCCGGTTTCGTCACTGGTGCGAGTCTGAAAATTGATGGCGGCTTCGCGGCCTGATTCGGCGGTAACAGAACGACCAGGTAATACTGTGATCGCAAACTGATGACAACCTACTACGTATTAAGCACTGAAGTGCTTACTACAAACTTAATTTACCCAGGAGAAAATACTTGTCTTGACAGACTAACGAATTACGCCAAGCTGTACTAACGGTCTTTGAAGAAGACACCGGGAACTATCGGAGTGGGATTCAGACCCCTTCTTCCGGTAATATAAGTACTTATCAAGAAGTTTTAATAAAAAAAATATGTCTTCAATTCCTCTAACATTGAACTTAATTGAAGGTTCAGTTTCCTTCAGTTTTTCACCCCAAGCAGCACGAGAATTAAAGGCAGCGACAGATCAACTGATGGAACGCCTAAAAGCGATCGCTGCTAAACCCACTCCTGGCGGTGGTAGAGTCACTCCCCAGCCTCCCTTGGAATATCGTTATACGGGTGAAGTATTTTTAGAAGTTTTTTGTAATCCTAATATCTGGCCAACGCCCTTTGCAGCCAAAGTTTTGCTGACTGTCCGCAATGTCAACATTCGCTTGACTACTGAAGCTGAACTTACTCGCATCATTGAAGACATTAATCAATATTTAGAGCAAGTAGGATAATAGTTCATCGAATTTTTCTATGCTTTTCGAGATTTTTTTAGAAAAAATACTATAAAAATTTTGGATCTTGCGAAAGTTGAGCGAGTTGCTTGCGGAGGTTCCCTGTATTGTCGCAACTGGTGACGGTTAGCTCGACTTAGCAAAGTTTTCAAGGCTGATTTTGGCTTTTAACAGCAAGCAGACAATCGCTTCCCTCAAGTAAGGGATGCAATAAATTACGGGTCAAATGTGAAGTTCCTACACTTCTATCGGATCGATGTAGGAACTTCGCAGAATTTACATACTAAACTCAAGCCGTGACACCAGATGTACAGAACAAATGGTTTTGATGCCTTCTTTAACTTGAAAAGTTGTATAAGTTCAGACTCAAATGCTTCTGTATTAATCAAAAACGCAAGATTCTGTATAGGGCAATGCTCATTCAAAATTAGAGATTATCCCCCAGATTGAGCGTTGAATCGTTGATGGTGACATCCACGCATCAAAAACAAACCCCCAATCCCAAACCCGAAATCAAACATTGATTAGTCGTTGTCCCACTGTTCGCGACCAATTAGGTCGCCAATGCGATCGCGTAACAAAAAGTCACATTTCTCTAATTCACATTCAACGCAAACCCACTCTCTAGCTGGAATGTATTGGCAGAGGCTATATATTGGCTGTTGTCGGCTAACCATTCCCTTTTGCACCAGTCGGCGTGCTTCGTCTTGAATCACATCTAGAGAGTAGTAATTGATAGAAGGCACCGTATTCACACTCATGTTTTTTACTCACAAATTAACACTTACGATAGTGTTCCCGTTAAAAATTAGGAACAAACATTACAGAAATTAGACTTGTGGCTAGGATTTTGTAGTTTGCTATACGGAACTATTTTTATTTTGACGCTACATCTCCTGAAATTATCTCAAGAAATGTTAAGAAAGTCAACGAATCCTGACATTTCTCGAAAATCCGCTTTACAAAAAAAATTCCAAGTAGTTAACTTAACCTGCTTATGTAGCTGTATGACTTTGATGCCACAAGTCTGAAAGTCTTGCCATTACTGTATTTAGGCAAGATTTGGTGGGTGGGAAGGATTTATATCGCGATCGCTTACATATCAAATAATCACCTTAAAAGCTGGATCTATAACTGCGGGTATTCATCTAAGGTAAACAACACAATAATATTTGTCAGTTACTGGGGTATAAACTGTTGCAAAACATAACGGACAAAGTATACTACGAAGGCTTTAACCATAGCATCTGTTAACAATTTCTTAAGTAAGCCTGTAATCTCTTAGTTAATTTCAGCACTAATACCATCCAATTTTCTTTTGCAAAACATCTGTAAAAGGGTCGAGTAATACTCTAATTCGTAATCAGGACACACATAAACAGGAGTCAGAATTTCAGAAGTAGTGAATATTCCACCCATAAAGGAATGGAGTTTTAGCAAGGAAGAATGTTTAAACTTTGTTTCGCCTACAAAAAGAGAAGTGTCTTGCTGAATTAGGTTATGTTCACATTAAAACAGACGCGATCTAGTCACGTCTGTAAACTGTTTGGCGGATTTGCTGAGATTAATTGTTCTGAAGTTACATTGTTGTTTTAGTTACTTATTCGGAGAATTCTTCATCATTTTGAACAGTGCTGTCTTCTACTGCCACCAGATTTTCTGGCGGGCGATCGTGGTTAAGTTGGTTTAGTAGTGCTAATACTTTATTACCGCGTTCTATAGAGCGATCTTCCAAAAATATCACCTCTGGTGTACGACGTAGCCGTACCCGCGCCCCAAGTTCGCTGCGGACGTAACCTGTGGCCGACTTTAAGCCTGCCATTGTTTCTACCTTAGCTTCATCTGTACCATAGATGCTGACGTAGATTTTGGCGTGTTGCAGATCGCCGGAAACATCAACATCAGTCACACTGACCATTCCAGTACCCACACGGTCATCTTTAATTCCGTTAAGCAGCATTTGGCTAACTTCCCGTTTGATCAGTTCAGCAACGCGGGAAACCCGACGATTTGTAGCCATAAAAATTTCGCCTCATCACAGAGGTTGTACGACAAAAATAGATGCAGGGTAGACAGTACTTAGCGGGAGCAACGCCAAAAGCAACCGTCTGTGGGGCATAGCCCCGATATAACGCTAGTCTAGATTGGACTCAAGCCCAGCATTGCCCGTAGGGTGAAAGTAAGAAAGACTAAGCTGCTCACAAATAACCCCAAGATAGCGATCGAGGTGATAGGGCGTTTCAACAATGGCATTAATGGCGCAAAGGTGTTCAGAAACAAGCCTAAGACGATCGTAATTAAGTATCGGGGGTAGCGAAAGACGTTATCCCAAAATCCGTCAAACATCTGAATGTAAACTGCCTTGTTATATACTTACGTTTGTTTTGATATGCTTTATCTACTCAATTGTAATATATGCGGCTGGAAAATTAGTCAGTTAATCTAAAATTTGGCTTGTCGGTTATATTGGCTTTATTTAGTCATAATTATTTTCAGTTAAATTGTAAGTAAATGGTAATTCAAGTCTCGAAGGAAACTAGCCCGCGTCCATTTTTGAAGTGGGCAGGGGGTAAAAGTCGGTTGATACAGCAATATATTCCTTATTTTCCCAAGAGTTATAAAAATTACTATGAGCCATTTTTAGGTGGTGGTGCTGTTTTTTTCTATCTCCAACCAAGCGCAGCTATTTTAACTGATATTAATGCAGAATTAATTAACACTTATTGTTGCGTTAGAGATCGTGTCGAAGAATTAATTTCTCTATTAAAAGAGCATAAAATCTTACATAATAAAGACTATTACTATAGTGTCAGAAACAATTCGAGTGGTACTGATATAGAAAAAGCGGCTCGTCTAATTTATCTTAATAAAACTTGTTTTAATGGTCTTTATCGAGTCAACTCACAGGGGAAATTCAATGTACCTTTAGGCAGATATGAAAATCCTAATATTTGTCATGAAAATTTGCTGAGAGTAGCCTCCAAAGCACTTTCCTATGCAGAAATTAAACAAGCAAATTTTACAGAAGTTCTAAATCATGCAACTAGCAGTGATGACTTTGTATTTTTTGATCCGCCCTACCATCCTATCAGTGATACTAGCTATTTCACTGCTTATAGTCAAAATTGTTTTAGTCAAAAAGACCAAGAAATTTTAAGAGATACTTGTGCAGAGTTAGCAAGTCGTGGTGTCAAAGTTATGATATGCAATTCTGATAGCGAATTTATTAGACAAATTTATACTGATATCAATTTTGAAACTTACGAAATTAAAGCAGCGCGTTCAATTAACTCAAACGTAAAAAATAGAGGTGTTATTAACGAACTATTAATTACATCTTTGTTTTAAAGATTTTTATTTGCCCAAGCAATGAATCTATCTAAGCTATAAACTGCTAATAAATTATGGTTATCATTAACTCTTGCTTTCAGCCATTTGCTTGCGCCTTCTCGCATACCTTCACCACCTAAAATTACGATAGTTGGTGCTGGATAATAGTGCTGAATATTCATATTCAAGTAAGGGAACTTTTCATCAACTGAACCGGGGCTTTCTTGCCATTTGCACTCGAAAATTAAACCAGATGGCATTGCAGATGAGCCGACAACATAAAAATCAACCTTCAGATAGGTCTGATAAATTCCAGTTCCAATATAAACTTCTTTGCCATAACGTTTTGGCAATAAAGTAGCATTTAGTATAAATTCTCTTTGGACATAGTTCCCGACTTGGAAATAATTATGCCCATGCAAGATTGCTTCTACATTTGCTTCTAAAATATTCCCAGACTTATTTGCCCGTCCGCCTTGAGTCAGAGCCATCCTAAATCCCTCTGCCAAAAGTCCTGCTTATTATAGAATTTCACAGAAGCAGTAAAAAAGGTTCAGTTGCTTAATATGAATTTTTGATTTTGGCTAAATATGGTTGGATTAATAGGTAAAAAAGCCGAATTTATTGGTATTTTTGTACTAAATAAATACAAATGTATTAATAATTTGGATTAGGAACGAGTTACTAATTCAGGTAATAGTTAAAATAATGGATTTATCTTTAGTCTCAAAGACGAACTATTGCAAGCGACTACGCCATTTTTCTGGGTCTTGGGAACAGTGCAAAACAGCGTAGAGAATAATCTCCTGTTCATTAAACCCCTAAAAAACAACGTAGGGAAAACGCCTAATTTTAGCGCGGCGATAGGTTTCATGAACAATCTGGTATCTGCTGGGGTGACGCTGAATTAAATTCAGGCAGGCATCAATACATCGTAGGAATTCAGCGCCTAACCCAAATTCGTGCCCGTTGTACCAATCATAAGCCTCAATAATGTCTAGTTGTGCGGCTATAAGGATAGTTAACTTGTCTAGCCATGACGTTGAGAGATTCTAGCTTGTACGTCTTCAACAACCTCTCTAATAACTGGAATTTAGCTTGGATAAATTTTAGTTATTTCGTTTTGACTTCAACCTGTCTGAGCTTCAGTATGACCGTTGCGGATAGACCATGCTATTTCTAAAAGTTGAGTCCAGCGCTTTTGCAGCTGTTTGGGGGTGCATTTGATGGTCTTGGCGATCGCCAAGTCGTTTTCCCGTGCAGTTTTTAACTGCAATATTTGCTGTTGCTGTTCTGTGAGTTGATTTACAAAGATTTCCCACTGCTGGGAAGATAAACCCAATTTTTGCTCTAAACCTGCGCCTAACCATTGATGTACTAATTGCCAGTGGTGTTGCTTGGCAAACTTTTCTACGTGGTATTTAAAGCGTTGTTGGAGATAATCGCGCTGACGGCTGGTTAAACCGAGAATTTGGTCAATTTCTGGGGCTGAAAGGTCTTGAAGTTTCAAGCTGAGGTAGTTCATACAATCAGATTGACCTTGAGACTCCAGGTATTTCATCAATTCAGTGATGACGCGATCGCGTTCTGATTCTTCAGATGGATCGAAATTAGTTTGGGCAATCATTTGCGATCGCAGCTGTTGCACCGCCGAGTTACGCTGGTAAGATTCTGCTTCTTCACCCTTAGCAGACTCTACCGCCATTTCAATATCCACGGTCGTTTCTTGGGGCTGACGACGAGCAAAACCTTGGGCGCGCAAGATAATCAATTGCTGATTTGCACCACCAGGTAAATTGATCCGGCGTTTGGCATACTGTTCTGTAAAAGCCATGTATTCAGCTAATTGCAGCTGAGTACGCGGCGTGTGATTCTCTGGTAGTTCGTTTTCTCTACGGAAAGCTTTAATCGCTTCGATATAAAATGCTTGTAAAAAATCTTCAATCAGGCTGTAACGAGCATCAAAGCCCAACTCAGAGCCGGACATAGTTACATGACGGTAAACCATAGCACCCAAATTGCTATGTAATTCCACCCGCCCTTGTTTGGAACCTAGTTGGTAATAACGTAAGCACTTTTGCATCCGATGCCTTCCCAACGTCATCTGCCAGGATTTGATTTCCCCAGATGTTTGAATGCGGGAGCTTTTGTCGCAAATGCGTTCTACTTCTACGGCTATGCGCTTTGCTAAAGCTTCTACACACTTCGGTGTTGCTTTCACTTGCGCTTGCATTTCCTCAGACAGCAATTGAATCAAGCGATCGCTGCTGCTGCTGCTATTTGAAAATTCTTCTGTTGAAACGTGGTTCTCAAAAATTGGTGTAGAGTTTGGTAGATTGACGACGTTAGCTTTCATAACTTTTCCAGTAGTATTGCACCGTAATTACAACGCAGACACAGCAATCAAGACCGTCCAAGGCTTGTGAATCTTTAGGCATTCATCCATCAAGACTTGCCGTATATAATGCTCACATCTAAAGCTCATATATCAAAACTATAGGAAATACGAAAGAGTTACAGTTATGGCAATGTGTCGGTTTTCTTCACAAGCCACCATCTCAACGCTGGCACACGAGTACCCGCTATTTTCTTAAAGTTGTCAAATACCTTACTGTGCCAACTTTTGCCACCATCCTCTTATATCCACGGCTTCACGGAGCAGCCGATCATAGACATCGCTTTTAAATATGACAATTTTAAAACTGGAGTTATTTTTATCACAATTTCCGAAACGGAAAGGTGCGCCTGTGAAGTGGGATTTTTATACCCATGCTGCTGCTGTTTCCCAACCTAAACCCCTCCGTATAATTGCTGCTTCGTCTCCAGTCATATCTAAGATGGTAGATACTTCATAAGTAGGTTCCTCGCCAGTGTCTACAATTATGTCTACCAACTTGTCTAAGCGATCAAATAGCTCTACCCGCGACTGAATCGTTTCAGGATCTATCCGAATCATGCCATTATCTGCTTCATCTGGTGGCAGATGTGCTGAAGTTGAAATAATCGGATTGCCCAACGCTGCCAGCAACTCCAAACACACAGTATGGTTTGGTACTCTAATTCCAGTAGTTTTCCGCTTGGGGCTTTGCACCAATCGCGGTACTAACTTCGTAGCTGGGAGCAAAAACGTGTATGGCCCTGGAATCAGGCGTTTCATAATCCGATAGGCTGTGTCACTTACGAAGGCATAAGTTGCCACATTTGAAAGCGAGGGACATAAAAATGTCAATGGTTTATCGTTTGCTAGCTGTTTAATTTGCCGCACTCGTTCTACCGCCGACTTGGCATTCAAATCACAACCGATCGCATAGACTGTATCAGTAGGGTAAAGCATGACTGCGCCACTAGAGAGCGCCGACTTTATTTCCTCTATTCGGCGAATTTGAGGATTATCCGGATGAACTGGGAAAATTTTTGCCATAGGACGGGGATTGAGGATTAGGGAGGGGAGTAGCACTTCGGCTACGCTCAGTGACCGAGGAGCAGAGGAGCAGAGGAGCAGAGGAGCAGAGGAGCAGAGGAGCAGGGGAGGAAGAACTATTAATTATTGATCAATTCCCAATGCCCAATGCCCAATGCCCAATACTCCATAACTAATGACTAATGACTAATGACAAATTTATTATGAATAAAATCGCTTATCTTCAATGTCCGACAGGAATTTCTGGTGATATGTGCCTGGGTGCTTTGGTAAGTTTGGGTGTTCCTGTGGAATATTTAATTGAAAAACTTAATGGGTTGGGTATTGAACAGGAATATCAGTTAAGGGCAGAACTTGTCCAACGGAATGGTCAACAGGCAACTAAAGTCCATGTGGATTTAGTACACGATCGCCATCACCACCATCACCACGATGGCGAACACAGTCACCATCACACACGCCACTTGCCAGAAATAGAGCAGATGATTCTCAAAGCGGGGTTGCCATCAAGGGCAGAAGCTTGGAGTTTGGCGGTATTCCGACAGCTAGCGGTGGCAGAAGGAGCGGTGCATGGCATTGCACCTGAAAAAGTTCATTTTCATGAGGTGGGTGCTATAGATGCGATCGTAGATATTGTGGGTACTTGCCTGGGGTTGGATTGGTTGGGGATTACGAGCAATGATGAAGGATTGCCCCTACTTTACTGCTCGGCGTTTCCGACTGGTGGCGGCACTGTTCGGGCTGCACATGGTCAGATGGCAGTACCAGTCCCAGCGGTATTAAAGCTGTGGGAAATGCGGGGTTGTCCAGTTTATAGTAATGGCATTGACAGAGAATTAGTAACACCAACAGGAGCCGCGATCGCCACTACTTTGGCAAGAGATTTTGGTTCACCACCTGCGATCGCTATCAAGCAGATAGGACTGGGAGCGGGAACCATAAATTTACCCATTCCCAATATTTTACGCCTCTGGTTGGGTGAAAGTGCAACTTTACAGTCAAATTTCAGTGATTCTGAAGAAACTAGCTCAAATTTGGAAACCATTTCGGTGTTAGAAACCCAAATTGATGATTTAAGTCCACAAGCGATTGGCTATGTGTTTGAGGCGTTATTTGCGGCTGGTGCGCTGGATGTTTTTACCCAAGTGATCGGTATGAAAAAGTCGCGTCCGGGGATTTTGTTGACTGTGATTTGTCATCCAGAAAATTTACTCAGTTGTGAAGCTGTCATATTCCGCGAAACTACAACTTTAGGCATTCGACGCACAACTCAGCAACGCGCCATTTTACAACGGGAAATTCAACAAGTGGAAACAGAATATGGCAAAGTGCGTGTCAAGATAGCATGGAAAGGACAATCACCAGAAAAAGTTATTGCAAATGTGCAGCCAGAATATGAAGATTGTGCAGACTTAGCCCGAAAACATAATATTCCCTGGCGCGAAATTCAGCGGTTGGCGCTACAGCGTTGGTATTTAGTCAATCCCTAATCCAATTCCTAGTTTCTAGTCGGAGACTAGGAACTAGGAATTGGACTAAGTTAGAGCTTTCATCAAATATTGTGTCAATGTAAACGCATCTACACCTAATTCGGTACGCTCTTGGGCTGCTAAAATACCAGCTTGGGAATGCCACCAAGCGGCAGTTGCCACAATATCTTCTACAGGAATTTGTTTAGTTGCTGCTTGCGCTAACAGTCCACCTAGTAGCCCAGTTAACACGTCGCCGCTACCGCCACGTGCCAAGGCGGGTGTGCTTTCAGGAACAATCCAAACAGCACCTTGAGGGTTTGCGATCGCAGTTCTTGCCCCTTTCAACAACACTATCGCCTCACTTTGGGCGGCAGCTTCTTGTACTGCTTTCACTTTGTCATGTTTGGCATCGGCGACATCAGGAAACAATCGCTCAAATTCGCCAGTGTGGGGTGTGAGTACGGTTACTGCTTGGCGTTTTTTTAATGTGGCGATCGCTCCCATTTGTGCCAGGATATTTAAACCATCGGCATCGAGAAGCAAAAGGCGATCGCTGTCGATCGCTTCTTGCACAATGGGCGTAGCATCTCGTGTTAAACCGGGGCCACAAGCGATCGCATTAAAGGAACTCAGATCGGTGTTTTCTGGTAGTTGTAGGTGGGCGATCGCTCCACTTTCCGTCTCTGGGCAACCGACAATTAGCGCTTCTGGCAAGTGTGACACCAAAAGAGATTTTAAGGATTCGGGTACGGCAATCGAAAGCATTCCGACACCACTAGCCCTAGCACCCAAACCAGTTAAAATCGCCCCACCTGCATAGCGCCGCGAACCGCAAATCAGCAGTAAATGTCCTTCCTTATATTTGTGAGTAACTACTGGACGGGGTAAAGGTAAAGTAGCAAGTGCCTTTGCTCGTGTAATAAGTTTAATTTTAGGTGCATCTTTGAGAATAGCTTCTACATCAGCTAAAGGAATATCAAAATCGATTAACTCAGCTTTACCAAGATATTCCAACGCTCGATCTTGGAAGAAAGCGAGTTTCCATAAACCTAAGCAAAATGTGTGAGTGGCGCGAATGGCAGTTCCCAATACAACGCCAGTGTCGGTGTGTAAACCTGAAGGTAAATCGATACTATAAATCGGTATAGATAATTCATTTAGCTGATTAATTGCAGAGGCAATGGGATCGGTCAGGTTTCTTTCTAAACCAAACCCAAACAAGCCATCAATCAACAAATCAGAATCTGGCAGTTGTTCAATTGTTTGATAAATTGGAATGCCCAAACTCTGGGCATATTGCAAGTGCTGCGAAGTTAATTCTTTAAGCTTAGAAAAAGGAGAATAAATCCAAATCTCATACCCACGAAAGTATAATTCACGGGCTACGACTAAAGCATCGCCACCATTATGGCCGGGGCCGACAAGAATTCCTACACGAGATCCCCTTAACAAAGGGGTGTTTGAAAGAATCTCTGGAATGCGACGAGCAATTAATCCCGCCACCTTTTCCATCAAAGCAACTACAGGCATTCCCGCTGCAAAGATCCGCTTTTCAATATCGCGCATCTGCCCAGCAGTCACTACCACTTGCGAAATTTGTTCTTGCCTATCTTGCATTAGTCCTGAGTGGTGAGTTATGAGTTTCAGGGTAACTGAAAGTTTACCAAAATTGACTCATATTCCACTCAAAAAAGTTACAAACCGATTTCCACATCTTCAAGGATGCCGAGTGCGTCGGGAATGAGGACAGCTGCGGAGTAGTAGGCTGTAACGAGGTAGGAGATAATGGCCTTTTCGCTGATGCCCATGAATCGGACAGACAAACTGGGTTGGTATTCATCGGGGATACCAGTTTGATGTAAGCCAATCACGCCCTGATCTTTCTCACCAGTGCGGAGTACAAGGATAGAACTGGTCTGGTTTTTGGTAATCGGGATCTTGTTACAGGGAAGAATCGGTACATTGCGCCACGTGATTATTTTGCTCCCATCCATATCGATGGTATCTGGATAGATGCCTCGACGGTTGCACTGGCGACCGAAGGCTGCAATAGTGCGGGGATGAGCTAAGAAGAACCTCGACTTCCGCCGACGGGTAACTAATTCATCAAGGTCATCGGGAGTGGGGGGACCACTGCGGGTGTAGATGCGCTGTTTGAGGTCGGCGTTGTGCAACAACCCAAATTCGCGGTTGTTGATCAACTCGTATTCTTGACGTTCCCGCAATGCCTCAATCGTCAGCCGCAATTGTTCTTCGGTCTGGTTATATGGTTGATTGTACAGATCCGCAACACGAGTATTCACTCGCAACATAGTCTGAGCAATGCTTAACTGATATTCGCGGGGTGAGAGTTCGTAGTCAACAAATGTTCCCGGTAACGTCGTCTCAGTGCTATGACTGGTTGACAACGCGATCGCAGCTTCCCCATACTTGTTTTGTGGAAGTTGTGCGCGGGTCCTAAACTGCTCAACCTGAGCCTGCAACGCCTGCGACTGGTTGAGCTGTTCCCGAAATGCCTGTTGTGGTAGCGCCAATACCGTGCATCGGGTGACAGCTTTGACCGTGAACTTCCAATTGCTTTCTGGCTCCACCAACACGCGATCGCCAAAATAATCACCGTCAGCTAGCATATCCAATAGAGGCTGCTCGTCATACTTGCCAATACCAATCTTGTTCACCTTGCCATGTGCGATCAAGAAAAGCTGATTGGCTGGCTGACCTGATTGGACAATAATATCACCAGCTGCGAACTCCTGCTGAACAAACCGACTTGCCAACGCCCTCAGCACTTCGATGTCGTCAAATCCTCGCAGCAAGGGCAACTCACCAAGTTCCTGGGGAATTACCTGCACCTCGGCTCCGGTGTTAGAGAAACTCAAGCGCCCATCACCCACTGTATAGGTTAACCGACGGTTCAGCCGATAAGTCCCACCTTTCGTCTGCACCCACGGCAACATCTTCAACAACCACCGGGAGGTAATTTCCTGCGTCTGCGGTGCAGATTTGGTGGTCGTAGACAAATTACGCGCAGCATCTTTACTCAAACTCAATTGAGGTTGTCCACTCTCAACATTGAAATTTGATTCAATAAAATCCGTCATCACCTCATCCTCTAGTTACTAATAAAAGTGCCATTCAGTGCTGAGTGCTGAGTTATAGCAAAGTTCTGAGTGCTGAGTGCTGAGTATAGACCCAGTTGCTTCAAGGCTTTGATCAATCAACACTGTCCTAACCTATGTGGCTACAGCTATAACTCAGCACTCAGCACTCCTGATTAGCGCCCGATTTCAACATCTTCGAGGATGCCAAGTGCGTCAGGAGTGAGGACGGCTGCGGAGTAGTAGGCGGTGACGAGGTAGGAGATGATCGCTTTTTCGCTGATGCCCATAAATCGAACAGACAAACTGGGTTGATATTCATCGGGGATACCAGTTTGATGTAAGCCGATCACCCCTTGTTTTTCGACACCAGTGCGGAGCAAAAGGATAGAACTGGTGCGGTTATTGGTGATGGGGATCTTGCTGGAAGGAAAGATAGGTACGCCGCGCCAAGATGTGACCTGAACGCCGTTCACATCTACGCTTTGTGGATATAGACCAAGGCGGTTGGCTTCACGACCGAAGGCAGCGATCGTGCGGGGGTGAGCCAGAAAGAATCCCGGCTCCTTCCATACTGTCGCCAACAGCTCGTCCAAGTCGTCGGGGGTAGGTGCGCCGGTGCGGCTGTAAATACGCTGTTTGAGGTCGGCGTTGTGCAGCAACCCGAATTCGCGGTTGTTGAGCAACTCGTATTCTTGACGTTCCCGCAATGACTCGATAGTCAGCCGCAGTTGTTCTTCTGTCTGGTTGTACGGTTCGTTGTACAGATCGGCTACCCGCGTACTTACTCGCAACACCGTTTGGGCAATGCTCAACTCATATTCCCTGGGTGTGAGTTCGTAATCGGCGAAGGTTCCCGGCAACTCAGCTTCTTGGGGATGATCGGCTGCCAGCTCAATAGCGGCTTCACCTTCGGGAGTCTGTGGCTGGTTTAGGCGGGTGCGGAACTGTTCAACATGGGTTCCTAACGCCTCAGACTGAGCGATCCGCCTCTCAAACGCCGCTTGGGGTAGCGACAAAACGATGGTTCTGGTAATCGCCTTGAGGGTGTACTGCCAAGTATCCTCGGACTGCGCTATAGTTTCATCACCGAAATGGTCGCCGTCGGCGAGCACATCGAAGACGATCTGCTCGCCATACTTGCCAACACCAATCTTGTTCACCTTGCCACGAGCAATCAGAATCACGCGATCGGCCGGTTGACCAATCTCGACAATCACGTCGTCTGGGGCGTACTCCTGCTGCTCAAACTGGTTTGCTAACGCAGTCAATACGTCAAGGTTGTTAAACCCTCGCAGTAAGGGCAACTCAGTAAGTTCCAGAGGAATCACCTGTACCGTAGCTCCAGTGTTGGTGAAAGTCACCCGTCCATCACCCACGGAATAATTCAATCGACGGTTGACCCGATAGGCGCCACCTTTTGTCTGCACCCACGGCAATAACTTTAATAACCACCGCGATGTAATTTCCTGGGTTTGCGGTGCAGATTTGGCCGTTGTCGCCAAATTCCGCGCCGCTGCTGTACTTAAGGTTAAATGGGGCTGCTGATCTTCTACATTCAAATTGGGGTCGTTAGAATACGTCACAACTTAATCCTCCATTTTTTAGTTACTAAAAAAATCGATCTCACGCGATCGCATACTGACCTTGAATTAACTCATCGACAAAAAACCTAACTTCATTGACCGAGTAATGACTTGAGGCTCCCCTGACCGATCGACGAGCCAATACGCCTAGCTGAAGTACCCAGCCCTCTGGGCCCGCTAAGTAGCCGCCCTGCTAGCGAATTACGCAATTCAAATTCCTTATAGCGGTCTACCGTTATATGCCATTTGAGGACGCCGCACATCCACTGCTCTAGTTTCTTGACGTATCCGAGCAGTTTCTCGCGGGTACTTGCATCTAGGTCGAAATCGTCGAAAAGAACTGGCAGTTCGGTGGCGACAATGAGTTGAAATTGGAGCGCCCTAGAGGTCATCAGGTTGTTGACAACTTCAACGGCCTGCGGCAAATTGCAGTTGAGGAAATTCTGAACCACCAGCACAACGTTATGGATTTCGCCCTCGTATTCGATTTCTTTCTGATAGGAGAAGATATCGTTAGTAAAACAGGCAAAGTCGGCAGCAGAATTCTCCAGCGATCGCATTGGTCTACTGTAATAAATCTCCATCGGGATCTCGCTGCCCTGAGCTAGTCGCGACAGGCTCATGGTCAGATCCGAGCCAAAGGTCTTACGGCGCATCTCAACATAATCTATCGGGTCGGGAATTCGATTTTGGATCTGGTTGGCGAGTTCCCACACCCAGCTGTCAGTCATATCCTGGATTGCGCGACGGAACTGAGTCCGCGCGTTTACGGACATGGGGCCTGCTGTACGAGACCAAATATCTGCCAAGCCGGCTTCCACCGGATTGGTTGGAACCTCGCTGGGGGCGGAGTCATCCAGAGGCATAAACGCTGACAGTCGGGCGTTGAACACTTTTGCACCAGCCATATTGCGGTTATTCCCGTAGAGCGCCGGGAAGTAATCGTCGGCATAGGTTCCCCAAACAAGCCAGCACGCGGTCAGATTCAGCTCGTGACCAGACCCATTCGGATGGATCAATGCACCGCATAGAGCTACATCCGCAACATCAAACTTGTGGTCATCCCAGATGACAGCATCAGGAATCCCAGGTAGTGATTCCAGCATCCCCATCTGGCGCGCCCATTCCTTGGAATGCTTCCGCGCAGCATCCAGATGGGGATTCAAACTTGTAGAAAACGGCATATAAAACTTCGGCAGTGTCACTGGTCCTACAGCCTGGTATGGAACGTGAGTGAAGCTCTTAAATCTTCCCAAACCCAAGGCAGCGTATAACGATCCAATCCGCGCAGCTGATGTGCCTAACCCTGTAGGGCCTCCCAGAATCGTAGATGTCGAAGAATTGTCTCCTCCCTTGTTCATGTAACGGCTCGATCGCATGTGCCACTCGTGACCGCCCGACTGCCAGTCCTGAAGTCCTTTGATGTAAAGGAGAACGTTCACCCGCTCTGCTGGGTCTAGTCCATGCTCCTCAAACAGGGAGGGCAACTCAGTGACCGCAGTGTTGTCAAACTGGTATAACCGCGAACTCAACAGATCATTGGTGAGGTTAGCCGCCTCCTGGGTACTGATATTCAGGAAACGCTCCAAGACCAAGACGCAGTTGGAATTTTCACCTTCATCTTCCACTTCTCTTTGGTAGGAGAATAAGTCATTGCGGAGATGTACACCATCAGAAAACGTGTCCTTCAATACCTTCATTGGTCGAGTTGCAGCAATTTTTGCCGGCACCTCTACAAATGCGGCGTGTTCGACAAGATTTGCTGACCACGGTGCGCCACCAACCTTGCGCCGCATCTCGATGTATTCGATGGGGTTGGCAATCCGATCCTGGTTGATATTGGCAAGTTCCCATAGAGATTCGTCTAATAAGTGTTTGGTATTCTCGAAGAATCGGAGCCGCCATTCCACAGACTTAGTAAAGGCGGTGCGAGACCAAAGGTCAGCCAAGCCACGCTCTACGGGGTTGGTGGGAACAGGTGGGGTGTCAATAGGGTAAATTGGCATGAACATTGGTAGTCTGCCAAGATATTCCTTTGCCCCAGCCATGTCTTGGGTGCGCTTATAGATTTCTAGGAAGTGATCGTCGAAGAAGAACACCCAAACATACCAATCGGTCACTAGGTCAAGCTCTGTCCCTGGCGCATCTGGATGGGTATAGGAGCAAAGCAAGGCGTAGTCGTGAGCATCAAATGTGCGTTCGTCCCAAATAGCCGAGCTTTGGGCTTCCTCTTGTGAGCCAAGTATCCCCATCTGGTAGGCCCACGCCTTGGAATGCACTCGCGCTACTTCCAAGTTTGGGTTCAGCCGCGCGGGCCAAGGCATATAAAATTCTGGCAGTTCAAAGGGTTGCATGATCTGCGCTAAACCTCCTCTGGGGTCTTCTTGCTATCTTTGTTTCGTGGTCGATCTGAGCATTGTTGCAGTTCACAACTATCATCAGTACCTAGCTAGATCCCCACATCTGATTTGCTCGTGGTGGCTCGTTTCAAGGCGATAATATTTAGATGCTCATAATCTAAATAACGAACTATAGGACTAATATTTGAAGTTATTGGCAAATAAATTTTAATTACTGGATCGTGGTGTTCTCATAACTTTTCATAGTTGTAAATAAAAAGCAATTCGTACGTTGAAGCCGTTAAGCAAATATGGTGGTGTTTTCATAATTTTTCATAGTTGTAAATAAAAAGCAATCCGTACATTGAAGCCGTCAAACAAATAGTTAAATCAAAAATTGAAGGATTAGAAGACAGTTAAGACAGTTAAGACCGTTAAGCAAATAGTTAAATCAAAAATTGAAGACAGTTAAGACAGTTAAGACAGTTAAGCAGATAGTTAAAAGATTTAAGATAGTTATTAAAGAAAAAATACTAATTGTTAATTTTTTGTAACTAATGTCCATTAAGGCATCACCATTCCAAAACCGAAAAAGCGATCGCACATACTGAATTACAACCCAGCGCTAGTAAAGCTATGGTGCAATTTCGCAGCAATGTGACTAATGTGCCAGTGAAATGCTTATAAGGTTTCAAGACAGATAATTATAGGAAAATCCCAAAAGGGCTGAAAAAGGTTTCTTCTCCTACTCCTCACTAGCTTTTTCAAGCTAGCGATCAAAAAGTATTGCGATCACTTTGGCTGAAAGCTAGATAACATTAGATTCGGCGGGTTTACTGTTCGGGAGTGCCAAAATGTCTAAACAGCTGGGTCAAAAAATTGCCCCTACGCCGATATCAAATGATATCAGTGTAGTGGATTTGATCGATCAATACTTCACCGCTTACAACTCAGCGCGGTTGCGGGAAATCTGCCAACTACTGAGTCGCGATGTACTAACAGAAGGTGTCACAGTGGGAGTTAGCCTTTCCGGTGCGATGACGCCAGCAGGATTTGGGGTTTCAGCGCTTGCACCCTTAATTCGCAACGGCTTTATTGACTGGATGATTAGCACTGGTGCAAATCTTTATCACGATATGCACTATGGTTTGGGTTTTGAACTCTTTGCTGGTAATCCGTTTTTGGATGATGTGAAACTTCGCCAAGAAGGCACGATCCGCATTTATGACATTATTTTTGGTTACGATGTGCTGCTAGAAACTGATGCGTTTATCCGCAAGATTCTCCAAGGAGAAGCGTTTCAGAAGCGGATGGGAACGGCTGAATTTCATCATTTACTAGGTAAATATGTCCGAGAAGTAGAAAAGCAATTGGGTGTGCAGCATTCCTGCTTGCTAGCTACAGCTTATGAATATGGCGTACCGATTTATACGTCTTCTCCAGGCGATAGCTCAATTGGAATGAACGTGGCAGCTTTAGCATTGGAAGGTTCGCAGCTGGTGATCGATCCATCAATTGACGTGAATGAGACAGCAGCGATCGCATATAATGCCCGTGAATCAGGAGGTAAAAGTGCGGCTGTAATTCTTGGTGGCGGTAGCCCTAAGAACTTTTTGCTACAAACCCAACCGCAACTTCACGAGGTTCTGGGATTGGAAGAACGAGGACACGATTACTTTGTGCAATTTACCGATGCGCGTCCAGATACAGGCGGTTTATCTGGGGCGACCCCATCGGAAGCTGTCAGTTGGGGTAAAATTGACCCGGATGAGTTACCTAACACAATCGTTTGTTATACCGATAGCACGATCGCTCTACCACTAGTGACAGCGTATGTGTTAAACAAATGCCAACCTCGTCCCCTGAAGCGTATATACGACAGGCGAGAAGCCATTTTAGATAAACTGCAAAAAGATTATCTAGCAGCCAAAACCCAACCATCAGATCAAGTTCCAGCAGCAGTTGCTGAAAGTGCTTCACAGCAAACAGCAACTTATCCCTGTGGACGGCTGATTCCGAATACTCACTAAGGGGATAGGCAGGGAGCAGGGGAGAAATCAATTCAAAATTCAAAATTCAAAATTCAGAATTAAAGAACTTCTGCCTCCTGCCTCCTCTTTTCCAATGCCCTCATCCTTTCCGTCCAATCAACAAATAAGTTGTCATCTTCTCTTTACCCTTAACTTCAATTTCGCCTCGTTTTTCAAATACAAATTCATCACACAAGCACTTATAAGTATTTTCTGTAACCTGGATTTTACCAGCAATACCTTGGGATTCCATATAGCTAGCGATGTTTACTGTGTCTTTATAGAGTTCATAAGTAAACTTATTCAGATCGATGACTTCCCCTACTACCGAACCGCTATGGATGCCGATACGGATGCTGAAATTTTGGTTATTCTCAGTATTAAATAGAGCGATCGCAGTTTGCATATCCAGTGCCATCAGAGCGATCGCTTCAGCACGATCTTGGCGGCGTGTAGGTAAACCACTAACCACCACATAACCATCGTTAATGGTTTTGATTCTCTCTAAACTGTATCGTTCGGTGAGGCGATCGAAAACTGAGAAAATTGGGTTGAGTAGGTTCAGCAGTTGAATTGCACTCATAGAAGTAGCAATTTCGCTAAAGCCAACGATATCTGCAAATAAAACTGTGACATCAGCAAAGTCTTTGGCAATACTAGCTGGTTGTTCTTTCAGTTCTTTAGAAATTGTGGCTGGTAAAATATTCAGCAATAAACGTTCGGTTTCTTCCTGCTGATGGCGCAACGCTTTTTCTGCTGCTAGTCGTTGGGTGACATTGCGAAAAATGCCGCGAATCGCAGTTGGATGACCTTCGACAAATTTACAATTAATATTACCTTCTAGAAAGATTGTTTGACCGTCTTTAGTAACGAATGTGGCCGTTACTTGCCCAAGCTTTTCTCCTGATAAAACACGATAAAATCTTTGCAAACAGTGTTGTTTAAACTCTGGATGTATAATATCAAAAACACTCATATTTGCAATTTCAGCTTCGCTATATCCCAAAGTTTCTCGCCATGCACGATTGACATACAAAAAACGACCAGATGGATTGACGCATTGAATCAAGTCATTAGCATTTTCAAATAAATCTCGATATCGTTCTTCACTTTCTACAAGAGCATCTTCTGCTTGTTTGCGTTTAATAAATTGGGCAATTTGGCTACCAATAGAACCCATCATTTGCAATAGGTCTTTATCTTTTGGTTGTAAGTCCCGGCTAAAGAAAACCATTACTCCTAAGATTTCACTATCGTCTAAAATGGGGAAGCCAAAAGCTGCCTGCAATCCAGCCTCCGCAGCCGGTTGCGATCGCCTTTGATCTCCATCTACTGTGATATCTTTAATCCACAAAGGCAAACGTCTGATCCAAATTCGACCAGGTAAGCCAACACTAGGTGTATAAGTCGTTTGCCAGGTGATTGCTTTAAACTCTCGGACAGAAACTAATCGACTTGACCAAATTTCCACACACCTGAGTACTGCATTTAGACTATCTCCTTCTACCGAAGTGCCAATATATTGGCTTGGTGTCCAAAGTTCACCTAAATCCCATCCCAAATTTTGACAAATCGACTGCAAAATTTGTGGAATTCCCTGCTTTATGCTCTGTGATTCTGATAATATACGAGTAATAGAATACTGGGCACTTGTACGCTGTTCCCGACGTTGCCAAGCAGTAATATCCCGACCAATGTAGACAATATCTTCAAGTCCTTCTGTTTTTTTGGGAATCACTGAGCAAGAAAAAGCAATCAACAGTTTTTCTCTAGTTTTTGTTCGACAAACTACTTCTAGATTATGGGAATTACGCTTTAAATAAGAACGTTGATAAATAGTTTTAATTAAAAGTTGATCCTCATCAATGATTAGTGATATTGGTTGATTTATTAATTCTTCTTCTTCAAAACCAAATAATTGTTGGGCAGCACGATTGACTTTTTTTATTTTTCCTGAATTACTGGTGACTAACAAAGCATCTGCCATTGAAGTAATGACTTGTTCCATGTAATTAATGTTTGATTAATATACAAGCCTATTTTTCCAAAATTTATAGAATTTACTATTACTCATTTTTCTACTAAGTTTATAGTACTTGATTAAGCGTGCTATGTTTTACATCAATCGAGTATAGTTGAGCAAAAACGACTAGTTCGCTGTGACGGAAATTTGCCTACCTTTAACAAGTTGTTCAGAGCAACTTATCTAGTTAATTGAGATAGTAGCTAGATTTTCGTCGTACTGTACTAGTGTAATGTCTAAGTTAGTACAAGAGGTTTGGTAATAAGCACTTTAGTCCTTACTACAAACTTGCTTACCCAATTTAAGCTAAATAGGCTTGATTAATATTTTTAATATACTTCTTTTGGAGGATTGACAATTTAATATAATGTTGGCGTTTGAGTAGATTATCGTTAACAGTTGCCTTCATGTTTAATTTTAATCTTATGTGGTATTTTACAAAACAGCGAATTAGATAAGTATTTCAACCAAATATTGCCGTAAACACTTTTCATTAGTTTCGCTATCTTGAAAGTTAATTTTTAAGTATAGTGCGATCGCTACCATCTGGGAAATTTGAAACCCGTCACTTTGTAAGAGAGTGGTGAGTCTGTAGCTAGGTTCCCGCCACTCTCTTATTCTTCAATTCCATCAATGAAGTTTATGATTGCGCGCTGGCTACGATTTGATTCCAGGCTTGGACTGCTGTTTGTAAATTCTTTGGTAGGTTATTTTGAGAAATATCATTATATTGAACCGTGCCTTCTTGGCTGGTGAGCGTATAGGTGATATAATCAGCAGCACCACTGGGGGCTGGGTAACTCAAATTCCGAAATTTACTAAATTGAGAACGTTTTAGCGATCGCACAAATTCTTGTACCTGTTGTACAGAAACACGGCGAACACTACGCTCCGAATCATTAGCATCACCAATCCGCACGCGAATCAGTCGCCCATCTTTGAGTAAAACAGTCTCGTAGGTTCTGCCAGCAAGACCCCCACTGGAGATTTGGCGAAATACTATATCTCGATCTAATGGTGGTGGTAACTCACTAACTGGAATTTGCACAGGGGACAATGTACTGTTGTTAGCTTTTTCATTCAGCCTGATTGCTGAACCTGTCTGATTGGTGTGATAAACTAATGTTTGGCCAACCGCACCGACAACCACCCGCCAGCCACTGTCTATAGCCTCGGTACAATTTTCATCAGGACGTGGTAGGCTCAAACAACCATTACTCCAAGTTTGCTGTTGAGCCTCAATAATAGTTAACTGAGAAATTGGCTGTTGCAAACGTCTGGATGCGGCTTGTAAAACCGCATTTTTTACAGATGTGGGTAATTTATTTGGCAGATTTTCTGAGGGAGTATTTGCCGAAGCTAAACGTAGCGATCGCCCATTATTATTGGTATGATAAACCCAGTTTTGTTTGCCATTAGATACCACAATCCGCCAACCAGGAACTAAGGCTTGGGTACAGAATTCATCAGCTTGAGGCAGTTCCAAACAACCATTGCGCCAAGTCTGTTGATTGTAGTCAATAATTTGCAGTTGTCTAGTAAAAATTCCCTGCCTGCGCGCTAAATCTCGCAGTACCGCCTTAGCTACTGGACGTGGCAAGCGGTTCGGTTTAATATTGTCTTTGAGAACTTCATTGTTTGTTTCTAGAGAAAAGTTTGCAGAAGCGCCCGTCGCACTTTTGATAACTGTTAAACCGCTAGCAACAGATAAAATTCCAGTCAAAATCAAAGCAGTGAAAATTCGCGTTTGATTGGTGTTAAAGTAGTTTTTTCGCATGATTTTCATAGTAAAATAGAACAAATAAATAGTATTCAGCTACTAATAAGATAGTAAAGTACATAATTCCAGAACTTCATTATCTGGAATTAGTTTAGTCTCTACATTCTGAAACAGATATAGAGACAGACGCTGATGTAATGATTGTTTGTTCCTTATAGCAATTCTGGTTGAAGAATAATTCAGGTGGATACTCTGCGGGATCTTGCTACAGACCCGCCACTGATAGCGCAGCGTTAGCGAGTCTGCGAGCGTCTTGAAAACCACTAAATCTTCTCTTTCAGAAACGTTACACAAATGATTTAGTGGGGATTTTAAACCCTCTTATTCATCCGCCAGCCGAGAGAATTAATTCTGGATTCTGACTCCTGACTCCTGAATCCTGTTTGATAAATCCATCAAATTTGCCAGCTTGTAAACTACTCGCGCTCCAACATTACCATCCCACTCCGCATCACCGACTTCGCAGATATCAAAGCCAATAATTTTTCTTCCACTATTGACCAATTCTCTGAACAGACAAAAAGCTTGCTCTAATTCCAACCCACCTGGAACAGGAGTACCCGTACTCGGACAGAGTTTTGGATCTAAACCATCTACATCAAAGCTAATATAAACATATTCAGGTAAATGACTAATAATTTCTCGGCATAAATCAATCCAAGTTGTGCCAGAGTAAAGCTTTTGCTTAATAGCTGGGTCGTAATAAGCAATAATACGACGATCAGATTGGTCAATCATTTGCACTTCATCATGACTAATATCACGCAAACCTACCTGCACTAATTTAGAAATTTGCGGTATTTTCATCGCATTAAACATAATCGACGCATGAGAAAACTCAAATCCCTCATAAGCATCACGTAAATCTGCATGGGCATCAATGTGCAAAATGCCATAGTTTGGGTATTTAGCCGCTAATGCTTGGAAATAACCTAAAGGCGAACTGTGATCTCCACCTATGACTGCAACTCGCTTACCATTATTAATTGCAGCCTGACAATTTTCAAACAGCCATTGATTGACCTGTTGACCAGCCTGATTAATTTCTGCCAGCACAGATGTTAAATCTGGTGTATCTGAAACTTGTTTACCTTCGGCTAATCGCTCAATAATTTTTGCTGCCAAAGCGCGGTAATATGTGTTCTTCTCTAAAATATCTTGGGGAATTTCTTCCATAAAAATTCCCTGCTTCCAACCATCAGGGTGATCAAAATCGAACAAATCTAATTGAGTCGAAGCATCTAGAATTCTCTGTGGGCCATTAGCAGTGCCAGCACCATAGGAAACAGTGACTTCCCACGGCACACCAAAAACAATCAAGTTTGCAGACTCATAATCGCAGGGCAAACCTAAGAGGTTGCCATTTATTTCACCTACGCTGCTGGGATTGTAGTCTTTTAATTGATTACTCATTGAGTATCTTCTGGATTTACGTGGATAGACAGCACGCCGCCTAGTTGACATCTGCATTGTAATCAAAATTTTTCACAGGCGGTAAACTGCTTCAAGGTATGAACACGAAAAACCCACGAATATACAGCTTACTTCAGCATAGTTTATAGGGTACAAGGAATAGTTTCTCTTTCCTATGCTTTTGTTAACTCCCTACTCAATCCGCTTAACCTCAAATCCTCGCAACCCTTCCGGTTCCTCATATTCAACCACAACATCTTTAACCATAGCAGCAGGCGGCCCAGAGTGGCACCAGCGAACCATATTATCTACAACCTCTCGCGTCCCTTCAAAAACTGCCTCTACTCGATTATCGGGGAGATTCCGCACCCAACCGCTTAATCCCAATTGCCTAGCTGTATCGACCGTGGAATAGCGATAACCCACTCCTTGGACTCGGCCAGAAATGAATATATGGGCGCGGATAATCGGCAGTGCTGTAGAATTCTGCATAGACTGGTCTAATCTTTACGATTTCCAGTCTATCTAGTTTGTGTATACACAACCTGTTTTTAACTCCAACTCGCAAAATTAATCCCGCTCTTCGTCATCGTCATCATCATCGCCGCGATTTCTGTACTGGCGGTCATCGTCATCATCATCGCCGCGATTTCTGTACTGGCGGTCATCGTCATCATCACCGCGATGTCTGTATTGGCGGTCATCGTCATCATCGCCGCGATGTCTGTACTGGCGGTCATCGTCATCATCGCCGCGATGTCTGTACTGGCGATCGCGATTATCCCATTCTTCATCACGTTGTTTCTGCTTGCCACCGACTATATTTCTGAACATATCCTCTATTCCCATAATTTTCCTCCTGAGTTGACGAATCTCTTTATTTGGGGTCACTTTAGTAGTTTGTCTAATGGTTGTAGCGGATAAATCTTCCAGCAGGTATAGATAAAAATAAAATTATCCCCTTCTTTGGGAGTGTCGCAAAGTAGTGATAAAGTATTTTTCACTACCTCCTAACTGTAGTGAATTTAATTAATTCAGTAGTCAGGTTTTCAACTTAGAATTTTGAATTGCTTATGTCTAACCTGCCACCACTCAATACAGAAACAATTTGGGCAATTCTTGACGATAAACTTGATGATGCCACAGTCAACCAGTTGCTATGGCATTATTTAGGCTATCGTTATGATTCCTTAACTGCACAATGGGACACCAGCCTAGTTGCACCAGAATGGCAAGATGAGTACCCACAACCACCAGATTTTCTTGAATCTCGCCCCGCAACTGTCAAGTTGACTCGTTCCATTCCTGCTGAAAATAAACAAATGCTAAAAGAAAAACTGGGTTTCAAAGGTTACAAAATTGGGGAATTTGGACCTCGGCAAACTCGCAGGGCAACAGCGGCGAATTGGTTGTTAAGTTATCTGCAACAAACTAATAATAAAAAAGAGTAATCTTGCAGTAGATATTTGGTAAAAAATATTCTATTTCACCAAATATCTACTTGTTTGAATATTACAACAACTATTGTTTTATTTAATAGTTTTTTCCAGTTATATGCATTTTTTTAAAAAGTATTACTTTTTTATACATCTAGTAAACCCGTATTTTAGTCAAGAACTAAATACTATAAACAGTCAAAAATAAAAAAAACACAGTTAAGTTTTATAAAAAAAATTATAAATTATTCCTCAAGATAGAAGCACTCGCGATCTAATTATTTCTCTAGAGCTATTTGCAAATTCAATTGAGCATCAGAGAATATTTCTATCAACCCTTGATATTAAACACACGTTCTATGGCAAAGCCAATTGAATTTAATTTATTTGCACCTTATAACAAAGGAGCCGCATTAATTGGTTCTTTTTCTGATTGGCAAGAAATTCCAATGGAAAAAGGTGATGATGGTTATTTCCGCACAAGTGTTGAACTAGAAGATGGCGTTTATAAATATAAATTTCGCGTTCAGTCAAATTCATGGTTTTTTGAGCCAGAACAATGGGTTGATGTTACAGATCCTTATGCAACCGACATAGATGAACAAAGTGGAAAAGATGATGGCATTATCCGAGTCAAAGATGGACAAAGAATTACTGATACTTATGTTTGGCAACATGATGACAAACCTTTACCTGCTGACCATGAATTAGTAATTTATGAATTGCACGTCGGTGACTTTTCTGGTGGCGAAGACGATCCTTATGCACGAGGTAAGTACAAACACGTCATTGAAAAGTTAGATTATTTATGTGAATTGGGAATCAATGCTATTGAGTTGATGCCACTTAAAGAATATCCTGGTGATTATAGTTGGGGTTATAATCCGCGCCACTTCTTTGCAACAGAATCTAGTTATGGTTCTACTGCTGAGTTGAAAAATTTGATTGATGAGTGTCACGCTAAAGGTATTCGTGTAATTCTTGACGGTATTTATAACCACTCAGAAGCATCTGCTCCATTAACACAAATCGATCACGATTATTGGTATCATCATGAACCTCGTGACCCTGATAATAATTGGGGACCTGAGTTTAATTATGAACATTATGATGAAAAATTAGATATTAAGCCAGCTTGGAAATTTATTGGTGAGACAATCCGTTTTTGGATTCAGGAATATCATCTTGATGGTATTCGCTATGATGCAGCACGGCAAATTGCTAACTACGACTTCATGCACTGGATTGTTCAGGAAGCCAAAAAAACTGCTAGCATGAAGCCTTTTTATAATGTTGCTGAACACATTCCTGAAACTACCAGCATTACCAATGTAGATGGGCCAATGGATGGTTGCTGGCATGACAGTTTTTATCACTGCATTCTAGAACACATTTGCGGTGATACATTTGATTTAGAGCGTCTCAAAGATGTGATTGACTGCAAGCGCCAAGGCTTTTTGGGTGCTACTAACGTGGTAAATTACCTCACCAATCACGACCATAATCATGTCATGGTTGAACTGGGGAACCGTGAGATTTTTGACGAAGAAGCCTTTCGGCGAGTTAAATTAGGAGTAGCCATCCTAATGACTGCTGTTGGTGTGCCTTTGATTTGGATGGGAGAAGAATTTGGCGAGTATAAACCTAAACAACCTGAATCATCCAAAATCGATTGGACGCTGTTAAGTAACGATCTAAATCGTGGTTTATTTGAATCATACAAAGGCTTAACCAACCTGCGTAAAAGCAATCATGCTCTCTACACAGAAAATATCGATTTTATCCACGAAAATCCTGAAGTAAAAGTATTAGCTTATACTCGTTGGAATGATGAAGGTTCTCGTGTAGTCGTAATTGCAAATTTCTCAGAAAACTTCCTAGCTGACTATCACGTTCCTAACTTTCCTAGTGCTGGTACATGGCACGAGTGGACAGGTAATTATGATGTCGAATCTGGTGATGATGGGATCATTACAGACTTGGGACCATACGAAGCAAAAGTGTTTGTATGGCAGTAATTATATACACTACCACTGAATCAGTAGTCTAATAGCAAAGAAAAGGGGATAAAGATATTTCCCCTTTTCAGTTATTATTTTAGTTCACATACAGTTTAATTAGAAATTTGTCAATTAAAAAATAAGCTATTTTAAAATTTCATGGGTTTGTGTTACACTTCTGAGTTGAAGTGCGTATATAAAATTGTCAGAGCATCCCCATGCACAACAAATTACTTAATAGTAATATCGACAACGCTAACATTGAGAACGATCGCATTTTATTAACTCCCAATGAAATAAAGTCAAAATTACCTTTAACACAATTAGCCGAACAAAGAGTTTTAGCATATAGACAGGAAATAGAAGATATCCTGGATTTTCAAGATCGCAGGAAATTTATAGTAGTTGGTCCATGCTCAATCCACGACCCAAAAGCAGCGCTCGAATACTCTGAAAGATTGAAAATATTGGCCGAGCGAGTCAAGGATAACTTGCTACTAATTATGCGAGTGTATTTTGAAAAACCAAGAACAACCGTAGGTTGGAAGGGATTAATTAACGATCCAGATATGGATGATTCTTTCCATGTAGAGAAAGGTTTATTAATTGCACGGGAGCTACTATTAAAAATTACAGAGTTAGGATTACCTGCTGGCACAGAAGCACTAGACCCAATCATCCCTCAATACATCAGTGAGCTGATTACATGGTCTGCTATTGGCGCACGTACAACTGAATCACAAACTCACCGCGAAATGGCAAGTGGGCTTTCGATGCCTGTGGGTTTTAAAAATGGTACTGACGGCAATATTCAAGTAGCTTTGAATGCCCTACAATCAGCTGGAAACCCTCATAATTTTCTAGGAATTAATCAAAACGGACAGGTCAGCGTCTTTCAAACTAAAGGTAATGGCTATGGTCACGTAATTTTAAGAGGTGGTAGTCAACCCAACTTCGATCCAGCAAATGTCAAACTGGTAGAAGAGAAATTAAAACAGGCAAATTTACCACCGAGAATTGTAATCGACTGTAGCCACGGCAATACCAATAAAGATTATAAATTACAAGGTGCGGTCTTAGAAAATATTATTCAGCAAATAGTGGATGGTAATACATCAATTGTGGGCATGATGCTGGAATCGCATTTGTATGAAGGTAGTCAACCAATTACTGGTAAAGAAGAATTAAAATATGGTGTTTCTGTAACCGACAAATGTATTAGCTGGGAAGAAACCGAAAAAATTATTTTGGCTGCTCACGAAAAACTTAAATGAGAATTCAGGTGCGATTCGTTGTGTGACAAAATCTCGGTAATCAGCCCGTAAATAACCACACCAACCAATTCTAGAAATAGAAACGGTTGAACTCTTGGTCTGATGCAGGTGAAAATCCTGCCTACCAGACTCAGGTATGACTCCCTACCTGCCCATACTGACCAGACTCGGTTTCTGGAGGGTAAAGCTGGGGACAGGGCGCAATCAGACACCTGTTGCGGGGTGACACCGGCGCTAATAGGGAGTTCCGATGGTGAAATAGAGCCTGAAAAAACAACCCACTTATAAGCAGGACGCAACATCAAAAACCTGACTTCACTGGAGTTTATTCCCGCCGTACATCTGAATAGTAACGGTAAGAGTCTAGGGAATCCAGTGGTTGAATTGGCTACACCTAATGGAACTAACAATCTAACCAAGGGAACGAAGAAAAACGAATTGAAGGTCACTGGGGAAGGTCGAACCCCAAAGTAGGCTAGACGAGAAGCGGAACCCCTTCAATTCGGGTAGGACAGACTGTAATTGGTCTGAGGTATTCAGAAAACACAAATCGAAGTTAGAGCATGATTGGGCACAACAAAGTTAGTGAATCTTGGAAGAACCTACCGTGGAAGAAATTCCGTCGTAATTTGTTCCGCCTACAAAGACGAGTGTTTAAAGCTATTCAAGTTGGCGACAAGCGCAAAGCTCAGTCCCTTCAGAAGCTTATATTGAAATCCACCTCAGCGCGGTTACTGGCTATCCGACAAGTAACACAGCTAAACGCTGGCAAAAGGACTCCAGGAATCGATGGTAAAGCCAAACTCACTTGTGAGGAAAGGTTTGAATTGAGCGAAAAACTCAAGTACCACAGTAGCAATTGGCATCACCAATCGAGCGTTTAAGGTGTTCAACAAGGAAACCAAACAAGACCGCAAATCCAGCAAGAAATTACTGGATATAGCGTTCCCATCGATTCCTTACTCCGAAAATAAACATATCAGCGTTAAGGGGAAAAAATCTCCTTTTGACGGAGATATGGCTTACTGGAGCGAACGCAACAGCAAGCTCTATGACGGTGAAACCTCTTGTGCTTTAAAACGGCAAAACCATACGTGTGGATACTGTGGGCTAAAGTGTACAAGTGATGAACGAATACACTTACACCACATCGACGGCAATCATCGCAACCAGAAAACCAAAAACCTGATTGCTGTTCACGAGTCCTGTCATGATTATATCCACATGAGCAAACGCAAAAGCTAAGAATATCGAAAGCTGGGTGCGGCGAAAGTTGCACGCCCAGATTGAACAAAGAGGTGCGGCGGATAATACCGCCCATCGACTCTACCAACTCAGAATTCAGAATTTCAGAATTCAGAATTCAGAATTTAGAATTCAGAATGCAATCAATGGGGAATTTAGAGCATGTTTGTCAAGTCTGAAAGTATACTGACAAACCCCGCTTCGATTGGGAGCATCTAAATGAGTGTAAAAACACGCCCGTTTTGGCGAATGGAATTCGCGGCTATACAAACAAAACCCACACTTCTCTACGAGACGCTGCGCGAACGACAAGCTCAGTGACCGCCTCCGTGGGTTTCAAATTCTTTGAGTCCGCGTAGCGTCTCGTAGAGAAGTGCGGATTTCTCTGCAAGACGCACTCGCGTTCGTTTGTGTAGCCGCGATTTCTAATCGCCTGGTATATTTGCTAGGATCTTTAAGATATACCTAAGATAGATGTAATAGTATTTAATATGTGCTAATCACTCAATACTACCAACTGAAGGATTGAAAATTAGTATTTTTCTACATAAAATTAAAAATCTAAAATTAAAAATTGGTAACACTGATGGTTAGGAGTGTTAGAGTTTCAAGAAATTCACCGAAACTTTTCAGCGGGTATTCATGCTGAAGAAACTACAGAAAAAGCAAATTTCGATAATTGCGGGTGCAGCACTGTTTGCCTTTTTAACTGGGGCAATGGTATCAGCACCTGAGATTGGCAAGTCTCTGGGTAAATGGCTCAAACTGAGTCAGAATCAAGCAGAGCAAAAATCGGACGGTAGTGTTGCTCAATCAGCCGTTTTTCCGTTGATATCGCAATCGCTGCCAGAACGAGCGGCAAAACTGGCTGCGATCGCTCAAGAATCGCGATCGCCAGATCGGAATCGCGCTCGTTATCTTTTGGCGAGTGATTATATTGAAAGAACCCAAGGGCAAAAAGCTCTGGTTTTACTCCAAGGACTAGAGAAAGACTATCCCATCCTCGCGCCTTACATTTTGCTCAAACAAGCCCAGGCAGAGGATATGCTGGGCGAGGACGGCAAAGCCTCGGATCTTAGGCAAAGGGTGCTGAAACAGTATCCCAAAGAAGCGGCCAGCGTGAAAGCGCTATATCTGATTGCTCAACCAAAGCAACAAGAAACAGCGATCGCTCAATTTCCTTCCAATCCTCTAACTTGGGAAATTATCCGCAAACGCTTGCAAGAAAATCCCAATCAGCCACAATTACAGTTGATTTTGGCTAAGTATGCCTACGATCAACCAGGTATTGTGGGCGTTTTGGATCAGCTAGTAAAACAGACTACCCTCAAACCTGAAGATTGGGAACTCATTGGTACAAGCTATTGGGAAAATAGTCAATTTCTGAAAGCGGCTAATGCTTACGCCAAAGCACCCAAAACATCGCGCAACCTCTACCGTACTGCACGGGGCTTACAGGTGGGAGGCAAAGATAAAGAAAAAGCGATGCCTGCGGCGGGCTACGCCTACGCCACCTATAAACAATTAGTGCAGGAATTTCCCAATAGTGAGGAAACTGGGACGGCACTACTGCGGTTAGCAGAAACTGCAAAAACACCTAAAGACGGCTTACCATATCTTGACCAGGTAATTAGTAAATTTCCCAAACAAGCTGGTACTGCACTGGCACAAAAAGCCAAAATTCTCCAAACTCTCAAGGATCAAAAGTCAGCTAGCGCGGCGTGGCAATTACTCATAGCTAAATACGGTAACTCTGACGAAGCAGCAGAATACCGTTGGAAAATCGCCCAAGATAAAGCTGAAGCCAAAGATTACGTCGGTGCTTGGCAATGGGCAGAACCAATTGTCACTAATAACCCCAATAGCATTTTGGCTCCAAGGGCAGGCTTTTGGGTAGGTAAATGGGCGGCTGCACTGGGGAAACAGCAAGAATCTAAAACTGCTTATGAATATGTGGTTAGCCAGTTTCCCTACTCTTACTATGCATGGCGAGCCGCGACAATGTTGGGGCTAAATGTCGGCAATTTTGACAACGTGCGCGTCATGAACCCAGAAGTAATCGCACCCCGGCGTCCAGTACCGCCTGCTGGTTCTGAAACTTTCAAAGAATTGTATCTGCTAGGTCAAGACCGCGATGCCTGGTTACAA
Source organism: Nostocales cyanobacterium LEGE 12452 (assembly GCA_015206945.1). GTDB lineage: Bacteria > Cyanobacteriota > Cyanobacteriia > Cyanobacteriales > Nostocaceae > Nostoc. The sequence goes on from JADEXV010000052.1 coordinate 34,811, forward strand.
TGGCAAACAGAATTTCAGAACAAAATTCAGCCAACGGTAGCAGAGCAATTTACTGAAGGGTTGATGCGGCAGGCTAAAGGAGAAAATCTCATCGGAATTGACAAAATTTCTAAATTAGAAGACCGGGAAATACCAGGCGAACTTGCCCAATATCAGACTCTAAGTAAACAAATCACCTATTGGCAAGCGCGTTATCCATTTCCCTATCAGCGAGAGATTGAAAAGTGGTCTACTGAGCGTCAACTCAATCCTCTGCTAGTAACTGCTTTGATGCGTCAAGAGTCACGGTTTGAACCAAAAATTAAGTCTGTTGCTGATGCTACTGGTTTAATGCAAGTGTTGCCGAGTACAGCTAAATGGATCGCACCACAAATTAAGGTGGATTTCAAAACAATAAGTCTAGAAAATCCCAATGATAACATCATGATGGGTACATGGTATTTGGATCATACGCATGAGCAATATAACAATAACTCCTTGCTGGCGATCGCTAGTTACAATGCTGGCCCCGGCAATGTCTCCAAATGGTTGCAAACTCTAACTACAAAAGATCCAGATGAGTTTGTTGAACAAATTCCCTTTGATGAAACTAAAAACTATGTGCGGCAAGTATTTGGCAACTACTGGAATTATCTAAGGCTTTACAACCCGGAAATTTCTGGCATAGTGACAAAGTACTCGACCACACACCCACAACTACCGACGCAATAATCTTAGAAAGTTATGAGTTGTGAGTGTTGAATTCAAGCAATTTTTTAATTCAAAGTTCACAACTCATAGTGATATCTGTTTAGCTAATTACTAATAGGCATTACCTTCAATGCTGTTATTACAGCCATAAATGCTGCTACATTGAAGCTGGGCATAGGTAATAGCAAAGCCTGGTCAAAAGCATCACTTTTACTCAGGTTGACGATGTGCCATTATTGACAGTTTAAGCTCGTAAATAGCTTGTTATGTGCTGGCAAAAGTCTTATAAAACACAATTTTTGCAGAGGCGATCGCTAATAGCTTGAGTTGATTACACCTATGGCGTTAATATATCTTAATCTATTCAGTATAGTATTGCTTTTTTAGCGCCCCAATGGAGTTAACTTCAAAAGAATTTAAGTCAGAACTGATATTAGAAGTCCAAGCTTGCTTGCAATTAGCAGTTCCTTTGATAATTACTCAAATATTAGAAGCGGGCATTCCTTTATTGGATGGGGTAATGATGGGCTTACTTAACAGCCAAGCTTTAGCTGCGGGTGCTTTAGGCGCTGTTACTTTTTCTACTCTAGCTTCCGTTTGTCGTTCTGTTCTTTCAGCCGCGGGTGTAAGTGTCGCTAATGCTTTTGGTGCAGGAAAAATAGACCAAGTGAGCCGTGCTACCGGTCAAGGAATTTGGTTAGCCGTAACGATGTGCTTACCTATGATGTTTATCATTTGGCACTTTGACTATATCCTGCTACTAACTGGTCAAGAAGAAAGCAATGTGTTATTAGCTCAAACATATTTGCGGTCTATTGTTTGGGGTTTTCCGGCTGCACTCGGTTTTTGTATCTTAAAAGAAGTTAGCTCTGCCCTCAATCGTCCCCAATTCTTAACAGTAATTACGGTGATGGGACTATTATTAAATGCGGTTGCTAATTACGTGCTAATGTTCGGTAAATTTGGTTTACCAGCCCTTGGTTTAGCCGGTATCGGTTGGGGAAGCACACTCATTTTTTGGCTGAATTTTATTGCTGCCGCTAGTTGGATTTGCTTTGATAACTACTTTAAAAAATACCAACTTAATAGCGCTTTAGATAAATTTGATCGGAAGATGTTTATAGATATCTTCCAAACTGGGTGGTTTTTGGGGTTGCAGTATGGAGCAGAAATTGGAGTATTCACTGCCACTGCTTTACTGATGGGGTGGTTTGGAACAGAAACGTTAGCAGCACATGAAATTACCGTCGAGACAGAAAGTTTTGTCGAAACAGTGTCTATAGGTATTTCCTATGCCGTCACAATGAGAGTAGGACAGTTGAGGGGACAAAACGATCTCAAAGGTGCAAGCACAGCGGGATTAGTCTGCATTGCGCTGGTTACTCCTTTTGTAAGTGTTGTGGCACTAATTTTTTGGCTGTTTCCCAACTATATTGTGGCAATGTATTTGGACACCAGTAATCCAGATAATATCGAGATAGTTAAAACGGCAACTTCTTTCCTGGCTGCGGGGGCAATAGTCCAAATATTTTATTCTATTCAGACTATTGCTGCTGGTGCTTTAATCGGATTGAAAGACACCAAAGTGCCAGCGTTAATTACTATATTTGCTTACTGGGGAGTAGGTCTAGGTGGGGGCTATTTGATGGCATTCACTTTCGACTGGGGTGCTATAGGTTTATGGTTGGGTTTGGTACTAGGGCTACTTATGGGTGCAGTGCTTTTAACTGGGCGTTTTTATCTTTTGACTTCTGAGATTGAGTCTGATTGACTAAAGAAGACTTGGGGACAAGAAGAATTAAGGACAAGGGGAAAGACTTGTTGTAAGTTCTGACTGAAGTCCCCTTGTTTCCCCTGTTC
>JADEXV010000424.1 GCA_015206945.1 Nostocales cyanobacterium LEGE 12452
CCCCTGCTCCCCTGCCCCCCTGCTCCCTATCCCTCTTGCGGATTGCGGTAGCCAAAAAAGTTAATACTGTAGTCAGTAATCCGCACTCCTGTTTCTTCTTCAATTTTGCGGATCAAATCTTCTGGTAGTTCCACATGAACATCAAGAATTTGATTTGTATCCACACAGTTTATATGACTGTGAGAGTCACTAATGTTGCCGTACAAACGCCCATCACAGCGTTCAATACACTCAATGATGCCTTGACTGGATAATGCTTCTAAATTTTGATAAACAGAAGTATGACCGATCTCTTTGCCTTGTTGGTTCAAGCGATCGTAAATTTCTCTGGCAGCAAGATGTTCATTTGCTTGCCAAAGTAATTCCAGAATAAAGCGACGCTGACGACTGACGCGCATACCCAGGATTTGACAGCGCTCAAGTGCATCTTCTAAGGAACGAATTGGTCTTGTAGTAATTGTTTGTTTTTGCATATTACAGCTTGTTAACTGTTAAGGGAATTTTCCCATCTAAATGTTTATTGGTTATTTAATATATGCAATGATATTGCACACCAATATTTTACCTGTACTTATGTTTTGGCTTTTGATCCTGTGGAAGTGACAGGTGGCGATAATGATTTTTTTTGCTTGTTGACGGCTACTTTGTCAGACCTTAATCTAAAACAAACTCATTACAACTTTAACTTAAAATTGCTGTAAATGTCCACCTTGGGGCAGGTATTGCCTTACCCAAGTAGGCTAATTCTAAAGGCATACTATATTAACCGTGTAGTAATTATTTAGTTAAAGGCGAGTAATTATAGCAATGATAAAAGTAACATTTAACTTGAGCAAGAATCAGTGGAGTGAGTAGCCACCGCAAGCATCGCCAGCAGCTTATAATATCAAGGCTAGTAACTGGATGTATATTTGTTATAACTAGCAAAAATTAAGCAAAATTATCAAATAAATTTGATCGCGTCAGACTTGTGTCTCAACCTTGTATAGGTTGGCGAAATTATTAGCAAAAAAGTATCAGTAAATACTAATTGATTTGTGAAGAAAACTTTGCGTTAGGGACTTGCAAAAAATAAATTATCCCAAATTATTTGTATATTTGTAGGGGCGCAAGGACTAGCGCCCCTACAATGAGATATTTTTTTAACTGGAAGTCCGCTATTAAAAGTGAATGTAGCGTCAATCCCTGAAAGCTGCTACTGTATATTCTCGATCCTACAGTTGAGCATCAAGAAAGTGGCTGCTGAATCAATGACAATTGCGATCGCACTCAATAATGACTTCATTAACAATCTGGATTTGTCGCCTGCGTCAACGGTGATTGAAAAACTGCTGCAAGATGGGGTTGTATCCCATGAACAGCAGCTACGCTTTGATATCAATTACAATCTCGAACCTGGCGATCCACGGGAACTCTCAGAAATTCCAGAGGTGCGGCTGTGGTTTGTGCGCCTAGATGCCAAATACCCCTGGTTGCCATTTTTACTAGATTGGAAAGCTGGAGAATTTGCTCGTTATGCCGCCATGCTTGTACCACACCAGTTTAGTTCCCAAGAAGGTATTCAGTACAATCCTGAAGCCTTAGAGATATTTTTGATGCATAAAATCTTTATTTTAGGCGATTGGCTCAAACAACAAGACATCCCCAGCCTCTCGCGCCTAAAGTCCATGGCCCAAATGCTGGGTTATGAATTAGATGATGCTTTTTTTGGGATATTTTGAGAAGAAAGAATTCAGGAGTCAGGTGGTCGCCGAGCGCAGTCGAGGTGAGCCAGAATTCAGTATGAATTCTGAATTAAAAAGCGGACTTCGCCATGATAGCTCAGTCGAACGCTAAATCAACGGCATTTATTGCACCCCCATAAAATCTATGATTTTGTGGTTAACTTTCGTAATAACGGGTCTGAATCTCCCACTTTCTGACTTCTGAATTCTGAATTCTGAATTCTGACTTCTTCAAAAAACTACTGGTTTAGCCACCCCAAATTTTCTCTAAAACTGCGTTTGGTGAAATATCCGCCGTTTTTCCCGTGAGGGATTCAATAGCCAGGAATTTATCGTTTTTCGGCAACAACTTAGCTGGATTGCTGGGCCCAAAGATGGCAATGGTATAGGTTTGGACTGCAACACTTAGTTGTAGTGCCGGACTATCAGTCGATAACATCAAATTTGCTCCGGCAATTATGGCAGTTAACTTACCAATATCATCTGGGGCTGTCACCTTGATATCTGGAGAAGACTCCAGAAGCGATCGCACAAACTGCTCATCATCAACTCCCTTAATAACAACCACAGGTAAATCGGGCTGCTTTTGTTGGAAGGCTTGAATAATTTGCTGCCAATTTTCGACAGGGTAGATTTTGTCCAGTTCTTTAGCCTGGGATAACTGACCAGAACCGCCATGAATCAAGATATAGCCTGTTTCATGAACCCCTAAACGTTTTTGTTCCTTTTGTGCCCACTCAATATCTGGTTTTGGCACATTTACTGCTAACTCTGGCACAGGGCTATTTATTTCCAACGGTTGCAGCAAGTCGTGGTAGACTGCTGCCGCATACTGGGATGGTTTTAATGGCACAGCATGGGTAAGAAAACCCGATCCTTTGCCTTGATAGCCAATGCGTATAGGAATTCCCGTCAACCAGAGTAAAAGACCCACCAACCAATTCTGCTTAACAGCAATGGCAACATCGTATTCGCGATCGCGAATAGTCCCCACTAAATTACCCCAATCTGCCAGACTGTTACGATCATTAAAATCAAAGTTCAGCACCTCGTGAACTGACTTGCTCACTCGGTAGGCAGCCTTTGACCGGGGTTCAACAAAGACATCTATCTGAGCGTTAGGGTAATGGCGCTTCAGGTCATCTAGAGTCGGAAAGAAGAGAACTTGGTCGCCAATTCCGCCAGGTACAAGGGCTACTACTCGCATAATATTTATTGACGCTTACTCGCTCCCTATTTTAGGGGAAAATATATAGCTTAAAGATTGAGGAATTCTGTGTATTTACTAATTCCAGCTGCGGGAATCGGAAAAAGAATGGGGAGTAACCGCAATAAACTCCTGCTCCTCGTGCGATCGCAACCAATTATTGCTTGGACTTTATTAGCCGCAGAAGCCGCCAGTACAATTAGTTGGATCGGGATTATTTCTCAGTCTAGCGATTGGCCAGAGTTCAATGCAATTCTTGCCGATCTGAAGCTGACTAAACCAGTGGAATTGATTCAAGGCGGCTCCACCCGCCAAGAATCTGTTTACAATGGCTTACAATCTCTGCCAATAGCCGCAGAACAAGTGTTGATTCACGATGGTGCTAGATGCCTAGCCACACCAGATTTATTTAACTCTTGTGCCGAGGCCATTCGCCACTGTCCCGGTTTAATTGCTGGTGTACCCGTCAAAGACACCATAAAAATTGTTGATGGACAAGGCATAATTCAAGAGACACCCGACAGACGACAACTATGGGCGGCACAAACTCCCCAAGGATTTGATGTCAAGTTGTTGAAACAGTGCCATGCTGAAGG
>JADEXV010000053.1 GCA_015206945.1 Nostocales cyanobacterium LEGE 12452
CCCTGCCCCCCTGCTCCCCCTACCCATTACCTTGTCTCAGATAGATATTCCCAGCCAATTTGATGTCTTAGTAGTCGGCGCTGGTGCTGCTGGACTATACACAGCGCTGTGTCTGCCAGAATCCTTGCGAGTCGGTTTGATTACCAAAGAAACCGTTGCTTTATCCGCCAGTGATTGGGCACAAGGTGGCATTGCCGCAGCGATCGCCCCAGAAGATTCTCCCACGCTTCATATTGAAGATACGATCCAGGCGGGTGCAGGTTTATGCGATCGCACTGCTGTCGAATTTCTCGCCCAACACGCCCCTAGCTGTATTCAATCCCTAGTTAACTTGGGAGTAGCTTTTGACCGTCATGGTCAAGCCTTAGCTTTAACTTTGGAAGCCGCCCATTCTCGCCGCCGTGTTCTCCATGCTGCGGATACCACAGGTAGGGAAGTTACCACCACCCTCACTGCCCAAGTATTACGTCGCCAAAATATTCAAGTCATTCAGCAAGCTTTGGCTTTGAGTTTGTGGATTGAACCCGAAACTGGTTGCTGTCAGGGAATTAGCCTATTTTATCAAGGTAAAATCACCTGGATAAGAGCTGGTGCTGTGGTACTAGCAACTGGTGGCGGTGGTCAGGTATTTGCCCAAACCACTAACCCAGCAGTAAGTACGGGTGATGGGGTAGCGATCGCCTATCGGGCTGGGGCTATCCTCCGCGATTTAGAATTTGTCCAATTTCACCCCACTGCCCTCACTAAACCTGGTGCCGATCGCTTCTTGATCAGCGAAGCTGTACGCGGCGAGGGGGCACATCTCATCGATAATGAAGGGCGACGTTTTGCCTTTGACTACCACCCTGCGGGTGAGCTTGCACCTAGAGATGTGGTCAGTAGAGCAATTTTCAGCCATTTACAACGTACCGCCCTTGATTTGGCTACTGCTCATGTCTGGTTGGATATGCGCCCCATTCCCGCTGACAAGATTCGTCACCGCTTTCCCAACATCATTAAAGTTTGTCAGCATTGGGGCATTGATGTCTTCCACGAACCAATTCCTGTAGCGCCAGCCGCCCATTACTGGATGGGTGGAATTATTGCGGATCTGATGAATCGCACGAATATCCCCGGTTTATACGCGGTGGGTGAAACTGCTAGTACTGGAGTGCATGGGGCCAATCGCCTTGCCAGTAATTCCCTTTTGGAATGTATTGTGTTTGGGGCCCAGATGGCTAATATTAAGTTAGAAAATATTGGGCTATCCTCAGAAACACCAGTGCTACCATTACGGAAATTTAGTCCTGATCCTAGTGAGTGGCACATCCAACAAGCACAGCTAGAAACACTCAGGGAGAAGTTACCGCGTCTAGTGTGGGAAAGTGCTGGTATTTGCCGGGAGCAATCAAGGCTGGAAAGTGCGATCGCTACTATTGAATCTTGGCAGCAAGATTTCGCCACCTTGCCTTTAACTCAATTCTTGCTTGCTTTACGTCCAGTAGAACCCGCTAGTTTTGACCTACCAGATGTTGAACGGCAATTAGGACTTTGGGCAGAAACCCGCAATTTATTAGATGTAGCTGATTTAATTCTCAAAAGTGCTGCTTTTAGAACCGAAAGCCGAGGCGGACACTTCCGTTTAGATTATCCTCAACCAGACTCAAATTGGCAAGTCCACACACTTATACAAACAAATCATTGGTGGAAGTCTCCACTATTGTCTTAAATAAACTACTTTAAAGAGCCTGACGGTTTTCGCAACCCTAAGCACAACATCTTGCAATCAGCCGCCAAGTAAAAAATGTGGTGTCCAAGACGGTAGTTAACTCATGGTGCTGCTCTACCACAATCTAAAATCTAATACCAATTCTCCAAAATGAGGCAACAGATGTAAATCAGGAAAGTCTTGCTGCATCTAAGTTTCTTAATTGCGTTAGCGACGTAGGAGCGTCATTGCGTTAGCGGAGCGGGGTGTTAGCCCATTGCGAATTGCAAATTGGTATAAAATTGCCATCAGCGGGTGCCGCTACCATTATGACTGTCGGGACCACCATAATTTGGTGGAATGTATATGTCTTTTAAATTTTGAGAATTGACCTTGTGGGCGACTAAGGTGTTACTACTACTAGGACCAAAAGAATTAGCACTTGCAGTACTGAACATACCTGTGCAAGCGGCAATTTTTGGGATCAGTATGTAAGCTCCTATGAGAAATATCATAAACTTTGTGATTCGGAAGTTAGTCTTCATATTTTTAAGTAAATTTACTATTTTTTGTTTCAAAAAGTATTTTTATTTACTACCGTATATTTACTGGATTTTTTAAAAAAAGTATTTGAACTTTATGAAATTATTGCTGGTAGTGTACAAATCATTATGGTACTCGCTTGTCTATTAACCTTCATTTGCCGATATGAAATAGTCTTTATACTTAAGTGGTATTCTTAATCAACGCTTTTTACATCAGTCTCAGGTTAGATATGTCAATGATTTACTGTGAGCATTTTGCTCAATTCACTATTTATTAATAATATCTTAATATTTTTAAGTGTAAACACTATGTTCACTGAATCAGGAGTTCATAAAAGCATGAAATAATACTTACTCAAGTGTATATTTTATATTGAATAAGTAAAGTTATGTAAAGACAAAACAACATATTTATCGTAGTTAAAAGGATTTTAAATCTATTAAACAGGGTAATAAGCGAATAAGTACAAGTATAATTTTCATTGTAATTATATTTACAATAAAAAACATTTCATTAATTATCTCTTATGACTAATTAATTTCTGACATAAGTTATGAGTTTGAGTCTCCAAGTCCAAAAGCCTTACTATGTCTATATCTTGGCTAAAAAGTTATCTCGCAGTATATACGCTGTATTTTTTCAAGACAGTGCCTTAGACGTGTTTCTAGTCGAAACTCCTAATTTAAATGTAAAAATTGTAACTATAGTAAAAAAAACTGGAGACTTGACTCTTAACTAATTAAGCAAATTCGTAGCGATTTTTACCCAGGCGCTTGGCACGGTACATTGCTGTATCAGCTTGTTTCATCAAAGTTTCACTGTCTTGACTGTTGTATGGGTAAACACTAATGCCAATACTCGCAGAGACTCGGATTGTATAGCCGTCCAAAACAATTGGCTTGGTAATACTGCTTAAAATTTTTTCAGCGACTTTAGCAGCTATTTGGACATTAGGTATTGCCCGTAAAATCACAGTAAATTCATCGCCACCCAAGCGAGAAACTGTATCACTAGCGCGTAGAGAGTTGCTCAGTCTTCCAGCAATAGTCATTAGCAAGCGATCGCCCGTCTCGTGTCCCAAAGTATCATTGACTTGCTTAAAGCCATCTAGATCGATAAACAGCAGTCCCAGCAACAAGTTATTGTGTTGCGCCCAATGTAAGGACTCGTAAAGTTGTTCAGCAAAAAATTTGCGATTGGATAAACCGGTGAGGGGGTCGTGATACGCTAAATAACGTAAGTGGTCTTCTTTGAGTTTTAATTCATTGTTAGAGCGGTATAGTTCAGCAGCAGTACGCTTCAGCTGTTCTTCCATCAACTTGCGCTGAGTAATATCTCGGATGACCCCAACTAAAAAGAAATTGCCAGCTGAGTCTTTGTGGAGCGATCGCTTAGTGGCAATTTGATGAGTATGTCCATCAGCATTTGTAAATTCTTCTTCATGTTCTTGGGGTTGCTGAGTCCGAAAAACAAGATCATCCTGTTGTCGAAATATATCAGCTTCATGTTTTGGGAAAAAGTCATAGTCTGACTTTTCAATTAATAACTTATTTGGATAACCGATAAATCGACAATACGCCTCATTTAAAACAATCCACTGGTGTTGTTCATTTTTCACAAAAATTGGATCGGGGATCGTGTTGATAACGTGATGCAAAAATTCTTTGGAACGTTTCCACTCTTCCTGCATGTGAGCAATATGACTAGTCATCCAAATAGCTGAAGTGCCAAAGCAAACCAGTGAGGGAATGAGTGGTATCCACCAACCGTACAAGAATGCAAAGTATGCACTCACGGTCAATATAAAGCAAGAAACTAGGATACAGAAGAGACTACTAGTGGCGTTTCGTATCCGCCATATCGTCACGGCTCCCAGATAAGACCAAACAAAAACCCACAAGTATTCCACCAAGTCAGGCCAAACTTTGAGTAATGGTCTTCCATCAACAGCAGCAGAAATTAACTCACTAATAAAATAAGCCTGCAATTGAATACCAGGTACAGGCTTTGCCGTACCAATTACACTGCTGGAGTAGGGAATAAATACAAAATCTGGCAGACTGGGTGCAGTCGAGCCAATAAGTATAATCCGATCTTTGATTAAGTTTGCTTTGACTTTATCTGCCAGTACATCTCTCATCGAAACCTGGCGAAAACTACAAAATTCTCCAGACGAACTTTGACATTTAGGCTTGGGAAAATTGCTCAAAATTTGGTAGCCTCTATCATCAGCTCCCACATAAGCACCATCATTAGCCTCAAAACGAGTAAATACTGCCTTACCCAATTGCAAATACTCAGGGTTGCTTTTAGCTTTGGTAGGAGTAATTCCTTTTGACTTTAAATACAATAAAGCCAACTTCAGGGCAAAACTTTCGTGTGCTTCACTTTTAACGTGCCAATACAACAAACTACGACGTACTTTACCATCAAGATCGTACAGCACGTTATTAAAGCCCACTTGATGCCGATTTAGCCCCAATGGAGGCGAAACACTAACGTTTTTGCTTTTGTCATTTGCTAGTAGTTCAATACCAATTAAGTTGGGTGTTGATTTATAAGCATTACGTAGTTCTTGATTACCCGGCTCTACTGGTAAATTTCTGTAGATATCTAAGCCAATCGCACGGGGTTTGTGGACATTTAATTTTTGCAACAACTGGGCAATCTTCGCATCTGGAATTGGCCACGAACGTATTTCGTTTAAATAAGCCTCATCAATCACTACGATCGTAATCCGGTCTTCTGGCGGTTCCATTGGACGTAAGTGAAAAAATTGATCCAAAGCCGCCAACTCCAAAGATTGCAATAATCCAATGGAGTGCAAAAGCAGGACGCAGACTGCAACGCTGGCCGCAGTAATCAATTCTCTGTGTCCTCGACTAAGCGATTGTTTCAGTCCAAAGGTTAACTTCACAAAACGCTTGCCTAGCTGCTGATTCATTCCCATTACCTAGTAAGCAGAAATACTCTCTATTACCTATAGCTATTAACTATCGGACTAAGATAGCTCAAGTAGGAGCTAAATAGAGTTTCTAAAAATTTTTTCAACTCAGCAAGGTTCTTTAAGACGCTGTGGTATTTGTGATGTATTACCATATATTGAGGCCAATTATCTGACTAAAAGGCAACTGGTACCCTTGTAGCTATCAGCACAGATTAATAAATATTGTTGAAAGTGAGTTCAGTAAATTTAACCTCAAAGCATTCTCTATTAGAGCCTACTCAATTAAACTCAGATTTGCGATCGATTAGGTATTTTACGGAGAATTACGTTAACTTCCAACTACCAAAAACAAAAAAGCCAACTGGAAACAGATTTTACTGTACTCATCCAGTTGACTATAAAGCGTGAATTACCGAGGGTCAGTGTAGGTACTTTACTTAAAATACTTGAAGTTACGAGGTCCTGTGTAACCAGAAACTTTCGCTAATTCCTCTAAGTTTTGGACTCCGCTATAGCTTTTACCATTAACGATCCAAGTGGGGAAACCTTCAATTTTTGCAGCTTTACAGAGTTCTGGTTGAGCTTTGAGTCCATCGGGGGCGCACTCTACCTTAATGCCATTATTGATTATTTCCTCAGCTTCTTTACCAAAAAGCAGCTTTTGTTCATGACAGTGAGGACACCAATAAGCGCTGTATTCCTTTGCCCCTACCTTTGCTAGATGGCTTGCTAAGGCTATTTCTGCCTCACCAGAAGTAGTGGTAATTTCCCAACCGAACGCTGGGTTGGGGTTTTCCTTGGGAGTAAAGGTAATTTTAGTGGGTTGTCCAGGAGTTCCAGGTGTCACATCTGATTGATTCACGCCAGCATAAACGCCTAAAGTACCAATCAGCGTTACCATCCCGACAATCAGGGCGGTAAACAAAATTTGTCCAATATCCTCCCAAGTCCGACCAATAATCGTTAGTACCAGAAGACTCACAGAGAACAAAGCTGAACCGATACAGTAAAGACAAATAGCTTTGATTTCAGATGTCAACACATACATTAAGTAGCCGCTAAAGACAGACATAGCGATCGCACCTACCAGCAGCAGCCACCACGTCCAATTTTCCAATTGTTTGCGGTTATTGTTTTCCTTGGAGTTGAATACCAAGGGAGCCAAAGCAAATACCACCATACTGATGTATGCCAAAAACCCAAACAAAGCTAATGGCTGTCCAAAAACCGTTGCCCAAGGACTGGAAAGCACATCATTACAGCCCTTAGCACCAGCCTGTGCCACACAAGCGGCACTGCCTCCAGTTAACTTTTCTATAGTGAGATAACCTGTTATCAGGGCACCACATCCAGCGATCGCGGCAATCAATGGACGTGACCATTTATGAATCCAAGGAGTAGAACGACGGCGAATCATAAATATTGGGGAATGGGGATTAGTAATAGTTAGGAGTTTAAGAGTGAGGAGTGAGGAGTGAGGAGTTAAGAATGAGGAGTTAGGAACAATTAGTTTAAAACTCATAACTCATAACTCATAACTCATAACTCATAACTTATAACTCCTAACTCTCTTTCCCCACTTTCTAAGAATGTAACTTCACTTGTTCTGCTGATTTGCTTTCACCTTTGGAGTTCCAATTGCGACGGGCGGCTTCTACAAATTGACTGACGCGAATTGGGTCAATTGGTTGCTCTATGCGTCCATGACGTTTTAGGGAACTGGAAACTATTACACCATCCGCTGCTTGCATCAATGTATCAATATTTTCCCAATTAGCCCCACTCCCGATGAACACTGGCGTGCCATTTGCTGCGCCACAAGCTAATTCCAAATCTTCTAAGTTAGGAGGACTACCTGTCGCCCAACCAGATAAAATCACTCCGTCTGCTAAACCCCTTTCAATGGTGTCTTTCACGGCGACTGTGAGATTTGGAGAACTCAAAGGACGGGCGTGTTTTACCAACACATCGGCCAGGATTTTAACATCACAGCCCAACTCCCGTCGATAGCGGAGTAGTTGATGGGCTTCTCCTTCAATTAATCCTTGATCGGTTGCCATCACGCCTGTGAGGACGTTGACGCGGATAAATTGCGCTTGTACACAGCTAGCGATCGCTATTGCACTTTTGGCATCGTTTCGCAAAACATTTAAGCCTATAGGCAAAGTCACCAAATTCTGTATCCGCTGCACCACAATGGTCATGGCACTCACAACCACCGGATCGACTTGGTTTTTGGTAAACGGCGCGTCGAAAAAATTCTCGACAATCAGACCATCAACCCCTCCACTTGCTAAGGCTGCGGCTTCTTGTTCGGCACGGTCAATCACCGCTTTTAGGCTACCTCCCCAACGGGGTGAGGTAGGCAGTGGTAGCAGGTGAACCACGCCAATAATTGGTGAGCGAGTTTTAAATATCTGATATAAGTCCACGTCTTTAATCCGCCTCGCGGAGTCCAGAGTCCAGAATTTTTTGACTATTGAACGCCAGTTCAACACCACTCCCCTGAAGGTCGGGAACCTTTATATAAGGGTGGTTCTTCAACGGGGAAAATCCCGCACGTGACTGGCCCCTCTTGACCCTTGACTCTTGACTTTTCATTAACTAGTCAAATGTGTTTTATGATAGTCGGTTTATTGCCTCTTTCCTCAGATGGAAATTGGCGTGAAACCTCCCATAAGATATGTTAAGATAAAACCTGGCTACAAGAGGAGTTTGCCACTCACTAGACGCAAGGCAGCTTTCCGTGGTTTAGGCGTCTTGTCCGCGCACTGTCGTAGGACTTGCCAATCGCCAGGGTAGCATTACTGCTTTATAGGCGTAGTCGCTTTCGTCGATTTCCCTGAGGGTAGCGACTTCTCACAACAAGCCCTTTGGGCGGCTTCCCGATGGGTAGATTAACAACGCACACGCTGTGGTAATGTAAAATACCAATAGGCTAATTGTTAAAAAACATTACAAGTGTCAAATGTACCCAAAGACACTTCAATTTACCCTGGGGAACAGATTGATAAAAATATCATAACATGACCTCTATTTTTATTATTGATAGGGTCATAATTCTACGGGCAGTTGCTGACAGTGAGAATCTGTCATCGTACTGTTATTAGAAGGATAGCAATCGGAGAAAAGCGAAATTAGCACCAGAATGTTGACTACAAGAAAAAAATGAAGATATTTTCAAAATATGGGTGACAAGCCAACAATTGCCATTTCTCACCTGGGCTGCGAGAAAAATCGAATTGATACAGAACACATGCTGGGAATGCTTGTAGAAGCAGGCTACGGTGTAGATACAAATGAAGAGTTAGCAGATTACGTTATTGTTAATACTTGTAGTTTTATTGAAGCGGCCCGGCAAGAATCTGTCAGAACTTTAGTAGAACTGGCAGAGGCAAATAAAAAGATCGTAATCACTGGCTGTATGGCGCAACACTTCCAAGAACAACTTTTGGAGGAGTTGCCTGAAGCAGTAGCCGTTGTGGGTACAGGCGATTATCACAAAATTGTTAATGTAATTGAGCGTGTAGAACAAGGCGAGCGGGTCAAACAGGTTAGTATAGAGCCAACCTACATTGCCGACGAAACTACACCGCGCTATCGCACTACAACGGAGGGCGTTGCTTACCTCCGGGTTGCCGAAGGTTGTGATTATCGTTGTGCATTTTGTATAATTCCTCATCTTCGAGGAAACCAGCGATCGCGTACTATTGAATCTATCGTCGCCGAAGCGGAGCAGTTAGTTAGTCAAGGGGTAAAGGAAATTATTTTAATTTCCCAAATCACCACTAATTACGGTTTGGATATTTACGGTAAGCCAAAATTAGCCGAATTACTTCGCGCTTTGGGGAAAGTAGATATACCGTGGATTAGAATGCATTACGCTTATCCCACGGGACTGACCCCAGATGTGATCGCGGCCATTCAAGAAACACCCAACGTCCTGCCTTATCTGGATTTACCCTTGCAGCATTCTCATCCAGAGATTCTCCGCGCCATGAACCGCCCTTGGCAAGGGCGCGTAAATGATGGGATTATAGATCGCATCAAAACGGCGCTACCAACAGCCGTATTGCGGACAACATTTATTGTTGGTTTCCCAGGAGAAACTGAAGAGCATTTTGAGCATCTACTAGAGTTTGTTCAACGGCATGAATTTGACCATGTTGGTGTCTTCACCTTTTCCTCAGAGGAAGGAACTCCAGCTTATAAGTTGCCAAATCAGTTGCCCCAATCGGTAATGGACGAGCGCCGATACCAACTTATGGAAATCCAGCAACCGATTTCCCAAAAGAAAAATCAACAGGAAGTAGGCAAAATCGTTGATGTCCTGATTGAGCAAGAAAATCCTGAAAGTGGTGAATTAATAGGTCGTTCAGGTAGATTTTCCCCAGAGGTTGATGGTCTGGTGTATGTCAAAGGCCAGGCAAAGTTAGGAACCATCGTGCCAATAGCGATTCACCACGCTGATACATACGACCTCTATGGTCAAGTAGTCAATAACTAAATTGTCCTTTGTCTTTTGTCTTTTGTCTTTTGTTAAATGACCCTTACAGATTCACCCTTATCCCAATATCAACGCTGCATTAGTGGCAGTTTTCATGAGGGTTTACCTGAAATTCGGGGACTCACTCGTGGGCATAGCTTCTCTAAAATTTGAGGCTTTGCTATCGCCCTTGGCTGACTAACTAGCCAATAACTAATGACTAATGACTAATGACTAATGACTAATGACTAATGACTAAATGACTAATCCAAAAATCCTTACATAAAATTTAGGACGAATTAATGACTCTTTCATTTCAAGAATTAGGCATTTCTCAAGAACGTGTCGAACAACTAGAAAAAATTGGTTTTACCGAACCAACCAACATTCAAGTGCAAGCAATTCCCCAATTGCTAGCCGGTCGTGATGTGGTAGGTCAATCTCAAACTGGAACAGGCAAAACGGCAGCATTTTCTCTGCCAATTTTAGAACGGCTAGATATCAATCAAAGAGCCGTGCAAGCCATAGTTTTAACACCAACTCGTGAATTAGCAATGCAAGTTCACGATGCGATCGCGCAATTTATCGGTAATGAAGGATTGCGAGTGTTAGCAATCTACGGTGGTCAATCAATTGACCGTCAAATGTTACAACTCAAACGTGGCGTTCACATGGTCGTGGGTACTCCCGGACGCGTGATCGATTTGCTGGATCGCGGCTGTTTAAAGCTCGATCAAGTGAAGTGGTTTGTGTTGGATGAAGCTGATGAAATGTTGAGCATGGGCTTTATCGACGATGTGATAAAAATCCTCTCACAAGCGCCTGTAGATCGCCAAACAGCTTTATTCTCGGCAACAATGCCACCATCGATTCGGATGTTGGTGAACAAGTTCTTGCGATCGCCTGCAACTGTCACCGTTGAGCAACCAAAAGCTGCCCCCAACAAGATTAATCAAGTAGCTTACTTGATCCCTCGCCATTGGACAAAAGCTAAAGCTTTACAGCCAATTCTGGAAATGGAAGATCCAGAAACAGCTTTAATCTTTGTGCGCACCAGACGCACAGCCGCAGAACTTACCAGTCAGTTGCAATCTGCTGGTCACAGCGTCGATGAATACCACGGTGACTTGTCCCAACAAGCACGGGAACGGTTATTAGTCAGATTCCGTAACCGTCAAGTCCGTTGGGTAGTAGCAACTGATATTGCAGCACGCGGGTTAGATGTCGATCAACTCTCCCATGTAATCAACTTCGACTTACCCGATAGCGTAGAAACTTACGTCCATCGCATTGGTCGTACAGGTCGTGCTGGTAAAGAAGGAACAGCAATTTCTTTAGTACAACCATTTGAGCGGCGCAAGCAGCAAACATTTGAACGTCATAATCGCCAAAGTTGGCAATTGCTGACGATTCCTACACGCGCACAAATCGAAGCACGGCACATCCTGAAATTGCAAGAGCTAGTGCGAGAAGCTTTAACAGGTGAGCGTTTGGCTTCATTCTTGCCAATTGTTAGCGAACTGATTGAAGAATACGATGCTCAAGCGATCGCTGCTGCAGCATTACAAATCGCTTACGATCAAACTCGCCCAGCTTGGTTGAGTTCAGATGTAGAAATTCCCCAAGAAGAATCTTCTGCTCCCAAACCAAGACTCGGCAAACGTCGTGAATCTTCCAGCGATCGCCCCCGTGCTGCCTGGAAATCAGATAGCAGTAATGGTGAAGAAAGACATTCTTCTCCCAAGCCCAAACTACGGACAAGTGGACAGGATTCTTCTGTATCTCCTAGTAAAAAGATAGGTTCACCTACAGCTAGGGAATCAGCTTCTTAGTCTAGAGTTAATTAATTTTGGATTTTAGATTTTTCCTTTAATCCAAAATCCAAATCTAAAAATTAGCAAAGTTGAGAGTTGAGAGTTAAGAGTCAAGAGTTAAGATTTTGACTTTATACTCTTGACTTTTTGGCTTTTTTAGAAGGTTCAAAAATACTACAGCCAAGGACGACTAACTTGTTCTAATTCTCCAATTTCATCGTCGCTCAATCTCCAGCCCAAAGCACCAGCATTCTGCCGTACCTGTTCGGCTGTCTTCACCCCAGCAATGGGAATAATGTTCCCCTGAGCAATTAACCAGTTGAGGGCAACTTGGGCAGGGGTGCGATCGTATTTTTCCCCGAAATTGCGTAGCAAAGATATTACTGGGGCGATTTTTTCCAGACCTTCTTTCTTAAATCGCGCGTCTATTTTCCTTGCACCAGTGGGGGTTTCGGTACTATCAATCCTGTACTTTCCTGTGAGTAATCCCTGTGCTAAAGGACTATAAGCCAAGATAGTCACACCCAACTCACGGGCAGTTGCGATAATACCTTTGCTTTCAACTTGGCGACTGAGTAAAGAATAGCGCACTTGGTTTACAGCCAAAGGCACTCCACGGGTCGCCAATATTTGATGGGCGTCTCGCATTTGTTCTGCTGAGTAATTACTCACACCGACTGCGGCAATTCTGCCCCGCTTCACTTCATCTGCTAGAGCATTCATCAAAGTTTCTTGACTTAAAAAGAAGGCAAATGGCCAATGCACTTGATACAGGGCTATTCGCTCTAATTGCAAGCGTTTGAGGCTGGCTGTTAAAGCATCCGAGACGGATTGGGCTGTAAATCGCCACGGTAGGGGGCCAAATTTTGTGGCGATTTGTACAGGTTGTTGTGTCTGTTGCAGAAATTGTCCCAAAAATTTCTCTGATAGTCCCATTCCGTAGACTTCGGCAGTATCAAAGAAGGTAATACCAGCTTCTAAGGCTGCGGTAAAAGCTTCTTGTAACTGTTCTGGGCCGTAGCGATCGCCATAATTCCAAAATAGTTTATCACCCCAAGCCCAAGTGCCTATGCATAAAGGTGTAACAGATGGGCCATTTTGCCCCAATGTGATGTTTTCCACGGTTGCAAAATTTAGTTTATTTACATTTCTTTACTTTTATAGTGTACCGTTACAGACAAGATTGGGTGCGATCGTCACCATTTCGCCGCAACTATTGTTGTGCCGCAGCTATGCCCGTAGTAGCGCGCCTTGCATAAAAATTTAAAACCTAAATCAAACGCGCATAAACAAGATCCCCGACTTCTTCGAGAAGTCGGGGATCTGCGGGTCGCAATTCTCACAAATCAAATAGGATTGCTATGGTTGAGTATATTTACTTGTATTTATGAATTAGATGATTTATCCTGCTTGGGTTTTTTGATCAATTCCATGTAGACATTAATCTCACTAATTTCTACATCATGCTCAACCCTGGTTACTTTCCATCTTTCCTTTTTTAGGTAAACTTCCTCTCCTACTCTGGGAGTAAATTGGAGATCGTAGAACTTTTTTAGAAAATCTTTTTGATTTTCTTCCCATAATATTACTTTGACTGGTTCTTTACTCATTGCCTATGCCTTTTTGGTTACTAGATAAAGGTAAGTAGTTTGATGACATACATACGGCAAGTTTATCTTACTAATTCAATGGAATAGCGTAGTTAAAACCACATTTTAATATTGATATTTTTATGTGGTTTGATTGCGTCCGATAAAGTTACAGGTCAATGTGAGAACTTTAGTAAATTTTACTATTGGGTATATTTGAAAATATTTCTCCGTGTGTGGGGTTAGAAAAATAAGTAAAATCCGTCAACCTAACGTCAAACTAAGAGTTATTGCCGTTGAGCAATACTGATTAATACAGTCATTGAGCAACACCAAAATTTTTATACTCCCTAATATACTTAAATGGAAAAGGGATTACGGTACTTTGCCCTGTGCGGACAAAATCAACATCCATAGTTTCAAGAAGTTGTCTGAATATCAGTTTTGAGTCATCCACAGCCACGATTTTACGAAGATGACAGGCATCTTTGAAAGAGAATTGCACTTTTTCTTTTCGGTCTCCAACAAAGTAATAAGCTTCTTTTTCGGTTTCACCAAAATATTTTATGTTAAGGGAAGCGTCGAATAAATCTTCTTTGCTCTGGTTATCCTGGGGGAACTTCAATCGAATTTGATATTGGTCGAGAAGGTAATCTCTAAAACGAGTGGCCTCACTTGTACTACTGACATCAATATCCTTGTCTCCTACCTTCCTTGTTGTTCCCAAATACTGTGCGATTAAAGACTTAAAATCTCCTTTCGATATAGGTTGGCTACCAATTTTTATAAGTTCCAATGATAATAATTTAAATTTTTCAATATTAAGGTCAGATGGTTCTTGTAAAAATCCTTCAACTATATCAGCTAACTCATTTCCATTCCGCTTGTTTTCGGGAAGTTCAGTTTCGACTTCTCTAAGAATAGCTTCAATTTTAGAAAGGTGAGGAATACTAATTTCATCGGTTAGAAATATCTGATTTATCTCACCAGCATCAGAAACAACAAGGCCTTCTAATGTGTTGATTTTATCTCCAGAGCTATCCTCTGTCATGAATTTTCTATATTTCTCAAACTTTTGCCAGTTAAATAATATATCTTGACCATCCATTTCGTAGAATTCAAAATTACCATTTGGTTGAATTTCCATAAAAATTACGTGGTCTGTATCTTCATCCCAAGCAGCAAAAGTCCAAATTCCTTTGAGTTGAAGTTTAGCCCAATCAAACAAGTTCAATGTTCGAGAACTAATATCACGCTTTATAAGCTGTTCTTTTATAATTGTTTTAACAATAGGCTTGGAGACATTTTTAGTTGATTCAATTGTCAGATGTTGCCGCTGAAATTTATCTGTGGAAGGGAGGTATTCGTCCTTTTGCCCGCTTTTTTCATAAAATTCGGCATCATGTATAATTCTAAAATTTAGAGTTTTTTCTTTATCCCGTTTACCAACGGTGATTAGTTTTTCATCAGTGATATAAGGAAGAAGAAATTTTTTTAGTGTAATTACTAAATTAGTAGAATCTTCATCATTCACTCTATCAACTATATTTATTGCCTGACCATCTAGTTTTGAGTGAAGTTGTTTTGGACTTTTAAGCAAAGTATTTTTGAGTTCAATGCTGCGATCAACTTCAAGAGTGGAAAAATTAACACTCATGTATTCAGATAGATATTCTTGAATACTATTGAAAACTTGAAACAAAATACCTGCTCGGCTTTTCTCAAATTTCTCTATACTTTCAAACTCAAGGAAATTAGTATGAAGCTTTTTACCTTGTTTACCGCATTGTATGTAAGACTTTGTAGGATCTGTATCTTTACCATCAGATGGAAGCCACCTTCTCAGAGTTCCTGTGCCACTATGGAAAACATATTCAGGTCTTTTAAGAATTTTTTTTAATTCTGCCGTCCCTTTATATTCTTTTAAAATGGAAACCTTTTTTCGATAAGAGGCTACGCTAACTTTCAATAAGAATTCATTGTTTTGACTATCATCACGACTAATAGTGATTTCAGCAACACCAATTGCATCATAAAGCTTATTTGTTAATGGAGGGACTTTAAGTAATGCTCCAGTCAGATTTGAGAAATGTAGATGTTTAAATTTAGAGCGTGATGAACCTAGAGAGTTAATTAATAAGCGGGCAAGTGTTACTTCACAGATGCATTCATCATTTCCAGTATAAACAGCCTGGGGTTTTACCTCAATTGCAGATACACTAGCAAATTGAGGATCAGTTCTAAGCTTTTGAAGTAATGTGTAAGTATTATTTGATTTTTTATCAAACATAGCATAGGCATATTGAGCATATCCAACGGACATGGCTTTATAACCTTCGCCTATAATGCGATCTAATTCTTCCGCTCCCCACCATTTGCTATTTTTGTCTCGTTTGAAGCGGATAAAAACAAAATCTCTTTCAATAGTATCAATATGAAAATTTGTATTTAGTCTATTTGTAAGAATGCTCATGTTAAAATTCATTCACAAGAAATTTAAGTGCTAAATTATCGATTTTATCATTTTTACAGAGATAGGGAACTTCTATAATTTTTCCGCCAAATGATGGAATAGGTTGAAAGTGAGTGTTGGAAGAACCAAGAATGTTGATAACAAAAACCCTTTCTGCTCCAACAATCGCCATTTTTTCACAGATTTTATCAATTATTTCATCAGCTTTTACTGCAATCTGATCATTCCATAACTTGAATTCTATATAGATATTTTGCTCTGTTTTAAAGTCAAAGAGTTCAAATTCATCTATATTCAGTTCTAGTAAGGGAATATCTAAGAGGTTTTGAAAAATATGTTTCCCACATACTTCACCTAATGCCCCTTTATAAATATTGTTGAACATGGGAGGGGTCAGCATTAGTTGAGATTTAGGAAATGTTGTTGCCCAATTAGAATCAGTGAAAAATTTATGTAAAGTATCGATTTTCATCAACTCTGAAAGACGGGCAGTTTGTTCGCTCACTTCTTTAACTTCCCTTTTCCCGTAATCATCAGAAAAGAAAACTTCGATATTATCATAGTCATTTTCATGTGAGAAATAATATGAATCGGCAGGTTTTGGCAAATGCAGGTAAATATTATTCCAGTTAATATTGGATTCTGACTCTTTTACAATACTTGGTTGATAAAGAACTTGTTCTCTTAGTTCTTGCCACTTTTTAACACTCTGTTTTGTCCACGGCGTACTCAGTTGGCGACGTATGTAAACAGCAGTTTGATTGCTTTTATGGGATGCACGGTTTTGTGCTTCTATTAAATCTTCAGATCGGTTAGGCGATTCACCTGCTGATTCAAGGAGAGCAGTATATTCACGAATAGGAATTACATCTTCTGGTAGAGAAAACCCGATTAAATGTTTTCGGATAGAAGCGTCAGCAAGAATATGAATTGTTGGAGCCTTCATATTGGTACGACATATTCGGCCTAGTGCCTGAATAATGATTTTATTTAAGTAGCGTGAATAAGCATTTGTATTGTATGGGCTGATGAAGTCCTCAGCTTTGCTTCGAGGCTTATATCTTCCTATATATTTATGAAAAGCTTGATCTAGCTTGCTCTTAAACTGGTTTAGTGAAAAATCTCCATTCTCGCGAATAAATTCCAATTGAAAAATATATTTTATAAATTCATCATCATTTATATTATTCCCAAATATATTAACAAGAATATTTGTTGGGTTATCTAAATATATCCCGTTAATATCCATGTTTGAATGCTTGGGAAAGCTATTAATATGTATTGGCTCTAGGCCAGAAGGAACTGGAAATTGTAAATTTTGTCCAACTCCAATTGTTTGGTATGCAGAAATAATAAATCGGCGTTTATTATCTTTTAGCTCATTTAGCAATTTTTCTTTATTTTCTTCAAAGTTATTTGAACTAAGTACAAAGAATGTATCAGCCACAGAACCATCAATATTATTTTGATGGCTATCCAATAAAAATCCCGCATATTTATGCAATATATGCAGGTCGAACTTTGGGTCGGAAGGCTTTGGTAATTTACTAAAAAGACAAAGGAACGCATGACAATCAGGATTATCCAAAAAATATTTCCATGCTGTTAAAGCTCTTACATAACGGCAAAATGAAAATTCAATACTCTCCTCATCATCATTAGTAATTGTATGGCGAAGAGTATTCCATAAATCCTGGGCTACTTCTCGATCATTGAAAAGTTCTTCAAACTGTTTGATTGCTTCTTTTTGTGTATCTGTCCCAATAAATTTAGTTTTTATAGAGACTTGATTATATCCTTGAGTCGCTTCGTTATATGCATTTTTAAGTTTAACAAGAGCATCATCTTTAATACGTATAAATGAATCTCCCAAACGAGATTTCAGATACTTAAGATCATAATTACCAATGTTTGTATAAAGCCCAGCAGTAGCTGAAATACCGACTACCAGAACCAGTTGCCATACTCAGGAGAAGCAGCCCAAGATTATCTTGTTTACAGTATTGGTTTAATATTTCTTCCATATCCCTGATCCCCTTAGTAAAATTGAAAAAACTTGGACGTGAATGCTACGTCTAAATAGCGATCGCCAACTATGACACTAGTTTTAGTGATAAAAGACAGGGGTAAGCAAGCAACTATCTTAATTAGCCTCTGTTAATGCTCAATCACGTTTAATCTAGTTATGCTTGCACAACAAGCCTTGAATAACCAAAAAGTTTTATGTACGTTATGCTGCGGTGTCTACCGCCAAACCCAAAAATTGATGCCCCGAAATTAGTAGTTTTTTGGAATATTGAACAGTTTATATTTAATTAAAGAGACTATATTCCATAAACTATACAAAAAAGTAGCTATGGCAAGCGGTGAAATATTTGATACCGAAAAAAAATCCTTATCTGTGCCAAGGGTAAACCTGCTGACCATGTTCCGGCTGGGTTTATTTCAGATGGGGTTGAGTATGATGTCTATTCTGACTCTGGGGGTACTCAACAGAGTCATGATTCAAGAAATAGCAATTCCGGCGACGCTGGTATCAGTAGTTCTAGCACTGCCTTTATTTGTTGCTCCTTCCCGTGTCTGGTTTGGCCAGATTTCCGATGCCAAGCCTTTATTGGGATACCACCGCACAGCTTATGTTTGGGTGGGCGCGGCAATATTTGCGATCGCAGCATTTTTAGCGGTACAAGTAATGTGGCAGATGAATCTTGCTGGAAATAGTACAGGTACTTGGGTATGGACAACCCAAACAATCGGTTGGACAGCACTTTTGGCTTTAGTTTTCGCTGTATACGGTCTAGGAATTTGTGCTAGCGGTACTGCCTTTGCTGCTTTGTTGGTGGATATATCTGAAGAAGATAACCGTTCTAAAGTAGTCGGTGTGGTTTGGTCGATGCTAATGGTGGGGATTATTGTTGGCGCGATTATCAGTGCCAGCTTGCTGAAACAGTTAACTCCAGAAGCAACTGTAGAAACTTTGCAGCCAGCAATCAACCGATTGTTTACTATCGTCCCAGCAATTGTATTTGGTTTAGCGATCGCAGCCACATTCGGCGTAGAAAAAAAGTACTCCCAATACTCAACCCGTTCCACACTGGCGAACCGGGAAGACAGCATTACTTTAGGCAATGCTTGGAAAATCTTGACCGCTAGCCCACAAACAGGTATATTTTTCACCTTTTTATTGGTGATGACCATCAGTTTGTTTATGCAAGACCCAATTTTGGAACCTTATGCGGGTCAAGTTTTTAAAATGCCCCTAGCGGAAAGTACCAAATTAAATATTTTTTATGGAACTGGTCTACTGATTGCCTACGGCGTTACGGGCTTTTTCATAGTGCCGCGTTTGGGTAAGCGCAGAACCGCACGTTTTGGCTGTATGTTGGTAGCATTCTGTGCAATATTGCTAGGTATCTCAGGATTCACAGCTAATGCAGCGGTTCTCAAATTAGGTTTGGTCTTGTTCGGTTTAGCCACAGGTTTCTTAACAACGGCAGCAATTAGCTTAATGTTGGATCTTACCGCAGCAGAAGCCGCAGGTACATTTATTGGGGCATGGGGATTAGCGCAGTCCCTCTCTAGAGGAATTGCAGTGGTAATCGGAGGTACAGTTTTGGATATTGGACGCAAGCTGCTACCTAGCCTAGAGTTAGCCTATGGACTGGTATTCGTTCTAGAAGCCGTGGGAATGGTGCTGTCGATTTGGTTTTTGAATCGGGTGAACATTACAGAATTTCAAACAAGTACCAAGCAAGCGATCGCTTCAGTTTTAGAAAGCGATTTAGACTAAACTGTATAGGGCATTGGGCATTGGGTATGGGACAAATGACCAATGACCAATGACCAATGACAAATGACTAATAACCATGAATGATTTTTGGACAACAATTCTTGATTTTGCCCAAACTACCACTAATAGGGTGGGCAAGCAGCTAATGCAAGATTTTGGGAAAGTACAGGCTGACCAAAAAGCTGATGGTAGTTTGGTGACGCAAGCAGATAAATGGGCAGATCAGGAAATTCGGGATGCGATCGCTTCTAATTTCTCTGGTTACGGTATTTTGAGCGAAGAGAGCGATCAGTCATTTCCCGGTACTGAGTGGTGCTGGGTAATTGACCCCCTAGATGGTACAACCAACTTCACACGCGGCATTCCCATCTGGACAATATCTCTGGGTTTACTGTATCGAGGTACACCGATTTTTGGTTATGTTTATGCACCAACATTGAATCAAGCTTTTCATGGTTTCTGGGCAGGTTCATCTGGTTTAGCAACACCAACAGGAGCATTTCTCAACCACCACCCCATCCACACTAGTATAGATAGTCCCAGCAATAATCACTTTTTTAACCTCTGTTCGCGCAGTACCGCAGCTATCAAAAACGGCTTTCCTTGCAAAATTCGGATGTTAGGTGTAGCTAGCTATAACTTTTTGACAGTTGCCACTGGGGCTACTCTCGGCGGGATTGAGGCGACACCAAAAGTTTGGGACTTAGCCGGGGCTTGGGTAATTGTCCAAGCTGCTGGTGGAGTCTGGGCTTCGCTGAAGTCAGAGCCGTTTCCATTGTCACCCGGAGAAGATTATAGCGATCGCTCTTTTCCCACCCTTGTGGTTAGTCGTCCCGAATTAGTTCCGGTATTTCAACCTTTTCTCGAAGGCGTAAAAATTTAATTTGCAGATCGTCAACCTGAAAACAGTGATTTTGTTAACCAGCCTATAACCTAGCCTAGTGGAGAATAGTATAACCGATATTAAACTTAACAAAACCCTAGTTCAACAAAGAATTGAGTATAAATAAAGCTGGTAATAATCCTGATTTAAGTGCAAAACCAGTGTAGTTATTAATTTAAGTAGTGTTGTGACTTTCATTACACTGGTTAATTTAGTATAAAAAATTTTATGTTGTCTAATCTAGATTTAATTCGAGAGTTTGTGCAAAACTCTATTGATAAAAAAGATATTTTGTTGTCAAATCCTGTTTTGACAGCGCAAACAGTGTATAAAATCAACCAATTGACAGCAAAATCTGAAGGCGTAATTGCCACTGCTCAACTATCTAACACCTTATCTGAATTCTCGATTTCTCCAAAATCAACCCAGTGGGAATTGATAAATCAGGCATTAGCAGAATATAGTTATATCCTCAAAGGAGAAGTAGATAGTCGGGGTTTCTATCAGTATCAATACTGCGAAGTTCCCAAAGGCTATCAGATGAATTGTACTAAATGTGTCATTCTATGGCGAGCCTGGTGGAAATATTGTAAGTATAATTCCAGGGCAGGGATTCCGTTGGAACTTCTGATTAGAACACGAGATTCATGGTATCCAATTAGAGATTTAATTATCAGTGACGGACTTCTCTATATCAAAACCTTGGGAAGTGAGATTGCACTTGGCTCAGATGACTTAGTTACTTGGTTAAGCAAAGTTGATGTAACCAAAATTAAAGACATACCTTCTACAGAGACATAGGGGTGGATATGGCGATACAGAATATATGTCCCTATTAAGTTGTAAACATTTTTCAAAGTGATTATGACAACATAATTAGGTAAAGGATGTGAAGAAAAATGAAAGGACTTTGGCTTGAAAATAAGCAGTTGCAATTACGCACAGATATTCCCATTCCTGAACCGCCACCAGGAGAAGCCTTAGTACGCGTCTTGCGTGCAGGCATCTGTAACACTGACTTGGAGCTACTCAGAGGCTACTATCCTTACACTGGTATTTTGGGGCATGAATTTGTCGGCATTGTCGAACAAGGGCCAGAACACTTAGTTAACCAACGCGTAGTTGGAGAAATCAACGCTGTGTGTGGGCATTGTCGATTTTGTCATAGTGGACAACCAACTCACTGCGAAAATCGTACAGTTTTGGGTATTGTCAACCGCAACGGAGCCTTTGGTGAATATCTCTGTTTGCCAGTGGAGAACCTGCATTTAGTACCCGATAATGTGCCGACAGAAGTAGCAACATTTACTGAACCCGTAGCAGCAGCTTTGGAAATTCAGCAGCAAGTGCCATTGCATCCAAACCATCGGGTGCTAGTGGTTGGAGATGGCAAATTAGGGCAGTTGGTAGCCCAGACACTAGCCCTAACTGGCTGTGAACTCTTAGCTGTGGGGCGTCATCGAGAGAAATTGGCTAACTTAGAGGCACGGGGGATAGAAACGAGTCTAGCCGACGCTGTTACAGATGGATATTTCGATATCTCAGTAGAATGCACTGGCAATCCAGAAGGATTTGCGATCGCCCGCCGCGCTCTACGTCCCCGTGGTACTCTTGTATTGAAAAGTACTTATTCTGGCAAGCTCAATCTAGATGCTTCCTCGTTAGTAGTGGATGAAATTACCCTCATCGGCTCCCGTTGTGGTCCCTTTCTCCCAGCACTCCAGCTATTAGCCACAGGACAAATTGACGTGCAACCTTTGATTCATGCGACCTATCCCCTCATTGAAGGGCTTGCAGCTTTTGAACAGGCTCAGAGTCGGGGTGTTTTGAAGGTATTGTTAGAGATTGGTTAAAAGTTAGGAGTTGGAAATTAGGAGTTATTATTCTCCTCTTGCTCCTTGATCGCTTTAGTACAGATAAGGATTCGTCTTCGGTTGATAGTCCAAACAATGGATCGCTTCTTCTGTATTGGCAATAGATGGACGTACAGTACATTTAAGACGGTAGTCGTCGGTAAAAAATTGGCAACCAGTACAGGGAATTTGATGCATTTGCTTGGCTATAGCCACACTTTCTCGTGCCGCCGACCAGAGACTCAAAACAACGAGAATAGTTACAGTCCAAGCAACGACAAAGCAAATCGGGACTAACAAAGGTTGAATCGCGTGAATGAGAAAAAATATCACTTCTAACACAGCATTTCCTGATACAAATTAGGAGTTAAAAGTATATTAACTCCTAACTCCCAATTCCTAGCTTCTTACTATAGAAGTATAATTTAAATGCCAGAATGACCCAGCGCTAAACCAGTGACAAGCATTCCCAGAACAAGGAACGGTTGGGCGCTGGCTTGGTACTTAACATCATTCTTCACCGGGTCACGCAAGAAATACATATCCTGCAAGGTGATTTGCGGAATGATTAACAGTATTAGTATTGTTGCATACAAATTCTCATGGATGCTGACGAGATAAGCTGCTATCAATCCTTGAAATACATCAATCGTTACTACACAGATCCATGCCGCAGTAGTGATGCCAAACATTACGGGTAGTGAATTTAATCCTAGCTGGCGATCGCCTTCTACACTCTTGAAGTCATTGACAATGGCAATACCTAATCCAGCCAAGCTGTAGAACATTGTCAAAATCACAATTGTGGAATTCAGTTCACCAAATAAAGCGTGTCCTGTAGACCAAGGTAGGGTAATATAACTTGCACCCAAGGCGTAGCTGCCTAGCCAGCCGTTTTGCTTGAGTTTCAGGGGAGGTGCAGAATAAATATAGGCAATGAAAGAACCGATAATCGCGATCGCTGTAATTGTCGGGAATTCATGACCAGACCATACATCCAGCGCAAACGCCAAACCATAGCCAGCAATCAGTAATACCCAAATCTGAATAATTACCTGCGGTAGGGGAATTGCGCCAGAGGGAATCGGACGATAAGGTTCATTGATGGCATCGATTTCGCGATCGTAGTAATCATTGAGAATTTGGGTGTAACCTGTCATCAATGGCCCAGCCAGCAGCATACAGGTTAATACTTTCAACACATTTTCCAGCGTCCAAGTATAGTTACCAGAAGAAGCCGCACCACAGACTACGCCCCAAATTAGGGGAATCCAGGTGATGGGCTTCATGAGCTGCAAACGAATTTTCCAAATCGAAGTTTCCCCAGACGCTGCACCTTTCATCCCCAACATCTGCCTAGCTTTCGCACTGCGATCGGCAGACGCGAGCGCTTGCTCATTGGGATTATTTACCACTGAGTCTAATGCCTCAGATGGCTTAGGGTCTGGGGTAATGGGAGTTGATTCTGACATAAAGCGTATTTTTTTTAGAGTGAGGAGTTAGGAGTTAAAAGTTATGAATTATTGTTTTATTCCTAACTCGTCACTCCTAACTCTTAACTAAATTAAAACGAAATTATCAAATAATTATTCTGAAACTTTGCTCCAGCAACAGGTCTGCCACTCAGAGCCGGGGGTAAGGGAATATTGCGCCGCTGATCTCCTGCTTCTACCGTGACTTCTGGCCCATATTGGGTAAGCTTCACCTGCTTTTTGTCAAATCCTGGCAAGAATAAGCGTACTTGACGATTGTGGATGTCTATTTCAATAGGTTTAGGAGCCTGTAAAGCTTGTGCTTCAAAGTTGGGTAGTGCATCTATCAGTGGTTGCCAATCACCTGTGGGCAAGTCGGGAACGACACTCACAGGTAGGGGTATAAATTCCTCTGACAGGTTGAGATTGGTCTCGGTAGACACAAGCAGAACACCACCGACAGTTAAACCGATTTGTTGAGCGCTGCCCCATAAATAACGAGCATTTGCTACCTCAATCGGATCTCCTGTAGTCACTAAGAAAGCAGCGAGACGCTTAGGATCGGCTAGAGCAGTTCTCCCCTTTTCTAAGAAGTTATTGACTTGGTTAGTGGGCGCTGCAAAATTATCTGCTGTCCAGTTGATATTGAAAAAACTGCTAATCAGCGGTTGAATCAAAGGCGATTCAGTAATCGTCTTCCCCAAGTCGGAGTTGACAAATAATTGCCGAAATCGCCGCACATACCAACTTAGAGATTCTGGCAAACCCAACATTCGCAGCGTTAAAGAGTCGCCCGTGCCATCGTAGACGATCGCATCATATTTGCCACTGGCATCATATTCGCGGATAGCATTCAGTGCCAGGGCATTGTCCATCCCCGGTAATACTACCAGTTCTTGACCAAAAACGTCTTTGAAGATGGGCGTGCGGAGATATTGCGCCTCAAGTTTTTTCACTTCGTCCCAATTGCGTTCTAGCAGTACAGATGCTTGAAACTGGACTGCTTGCAAATTGGGAGCGATTTCCTGGGGATCGGCAGCGATGGTAGTACCCAGCAGAATCGACAATGTTGGTTCTGCTTGTCCTGCTAAGAGTACGCGTTTGCCTTGACTTGCCAATAATTTGGCGGCGGCGATCGCAATTTTGGTACGAGCGGTGCCGCCTTTGCCCAAAAATGTCAATATTAGAGCCATTAGTTGATTCCTATTTTCACCGCCGATCTTTTCAACTCCAACTTAGCACTCAACAAAGACTCTCAACCTGTACTTAAAATTTCAGATACCAAGAAAAACTTGGATCTGAGTTCTTTACTACTACACAGGTTTGATTTCATCTTCAAAAAACCAAGTGGAATAATTATCGTCAAACAGCAGCACTACACCGATGCCACCACCATCGGTAACTTTGTAGCCTTGGATAATACCCACTTGTCCGAGTTTTTTTACAACTGGGGGAGAAACGCGATCGCGCAAACGATAAACTTTAACCTTTTGTCCGATTTCCATGCCTAGATTACAATTCAGATAAACCAAGTCTCAGTGTAGCGGAATCCGTGACTCTGCTTTCATAAATTCAGTGGAGATGGGGGAGAGATGAGAAAGAATAACTCCTAACTCCTGACTTAACAGCTTAAAATTAAATTAACAACCAAACATGTACATACCCAATGTTTGTCACAGCGCAACAGCTAGAACAGCAGATGCCCGATGCAATTCGGTTGTTAAGTGATGAGCCAGAGATGGAAATTTTGGTTGACTATTGCAGCTACTGCTGCTATTAACTTCCCTTGAGTGGTTATGGCGTGACTGTAATGATTTCTTTATAGGTGCGAATATAATAATCTATTTTAGCCGTCAGCAACTGCAAAATCGAGATTTTCGCCGTTTCAACTTTTTTTAGTCAAAGCACACCAAAATAGCGATCGCAATGATTAGTGAAACATTAGCCTTCCCTGGTAGTTAATCCAGATAGCTTGAGTTAAGGAACGAAGGTAGTAGTCATGTATAAAACAGATCCACCCCGGTTACCACAATATAACCATGCCTACGATTTATGATTTCCTCAGTGAATTTAGTAATAAAATTAAGTTTGCCAGATGAATTTCACCACATTCAGGCAGATTTACTCAGTGATACTTGTCAGCCTTTCACCCACCTCACAAGTAGTGATTTTTATTTTTTTATTTGAAAGTCTCTAAAAAAGGAACTTTCATAAATATAATAAGCTTCAGTAAGATCAGTCAGGTAAGTGGGTAGTGAGTTGTGAGTGAGGAAGCAAAAATTGTTGCCGACAATGCGGGGAGTTGTACGTAAGGTAGGGGGATTGAGGCGCATCTTACCCATAGATGAACAGTTGTGGGTGAAGTTCGACTTATTAAGAACTCTAGTACGCCGAGATTTAGAGGCACGTTACAAGGGTTCTATTTTGGGTAACTTGTGGCCTTTGCTAAATCAGCTATCACAGTTACTGATTTATACTTATGTATTTTCCACTGTGCTGAAGGTGAAGCTGACTACTCTCAAGGGTTTACCAGAAAATGACTTCACCTTTGGTTTGTGGTTATTTGCAGGGTTACTTCCTTGGATGGCTTTTAGTGGTGGTCTAATGCAGTCCTCTAATTCGGTATTGGGACAACCAAATTTAGTCAAAAAGGTGGTGTTTCCTCTAGCTTTATTACCCCTAGTGCCAGTTTTATCAACATTTATTGAGAGTTCTTTTGGTTTAATGGCATTGATTTTTTTCGTAGCAATCAATGCTCATACTTTACATACTACTTTGGCACTATTACCCTTAATCTGGCTAACGCAGTTATTGCTAACAGTAGGGTTGGGCTATTTAGCTGCCGGACTAACGGTGTTTTTGCGAGATATCCCGCAGAGTTTAGGAGTCATTTTAAATATTTGGTTTTATGCGACACCGCTTGTTTATCCAGCATCAGCAATTCCAGAGCAATGGCGGAGTTTGGTATTCTGGTTAAATCCAATGGCAACAATCGCTGAAGTTTATCGCGACCTAGTGTTAGTTGGGGAGGTGAAGCATTGGGCTGAATGGGGAGTTGCTTCTGCGATCGCTGCTATTATATTTTGTTTTGGTTTCTTAGTATACAAGCATTTGCGTCCAGCATTTGCGGATGTGTTGTAGCAGAGTTCTACTCGTAGATAACTCCATCAATCAGCTTAATGGTAATGTGAGACATGCGGTTTGAAATATAAATTATGTATGCTCCAACAAAGAATGGAATACTTGATAGCTTAAATTGATCGTTTATTTGTGATTGATAAAGTTTTGCAGTCTGGAATGTTCTGAGAGTAAATATGTAGTGGTATGGGTGAGAAAATTGCAATTTCGCTGAAAAATGTCTCGAAGTGCTACAAGCGTTATGCTAGTCCGGGAGATAGACTTAAAGAAATTTTGCTACCCGGAAAAAGTCATTCACAAGAATTTTGGGCATTACAGGATATTAATTTAGATGTTGCTAAAGGCGAGACTTTAGGAATTATTGGTCAAAACGGATCTGGCAAAAGTACTCTACTACAAATTATTGCAGGCACGTTAACACCAACGACAGGTGAAATTGAAGTCAAGGGGCGGGTTTCTGCTTTGCTCGAGCTAGGTAGTGGATTTAATCCTGAATTTACTGGCAGACAAAATGTATTTTTTAATGGGCAAATTTTAGGATTAAGCCGAGCAGAAATAGAAGCAAAGTTTGACAAAATTGCTTCTTTTGCTGAAATTGGCGATTTCATGGAAGAGCCAGTCAAAACATACTCTAGCGGTATGTTTGTTCGGTTAGCATTTTCAGTAGCAATTAACGTTAACCCAGAAGTTTTAATTGTAGATGAATCTTTAGCAGTAGGCGATGGTATCTTTGTTCATCGTTGTATGGCCAAAATTAGAGATTTTCAAGATGCCGGAGGGACAATATTATTTGTATCTCATGATATAGGCTCTATTTCACGCCTGTGCTCAAAAGCTCTCTGGATTAATAAGGGTTTAATAGTAGATTCTGGAAAACCACCTGAAGTATGCAAACACTATCAAGCATGGGTGCATGAAGAAGTGAATAAGAGACATAAAGTCAATAATGCAGTATTACAGCAGGATGCAGCGGAAGTTCCTGAATCGGTAGAAATAGATGTTTGTAAAATTACTAATAAGCAATTAAATACTTTCACGAATAAGCCATATATAGCTTTTTCCAGTTTTGAAAGATTTGGGACAGGTAGAGCGGAAATTAATGGTATATCAGTACTTGGTGCAGACAATAAACCTCTGAAATTAGCGTACCCAGGAGATGTAATTAAAATCAGAGTGAGCACTTTTATCCATGATAATGTTAGAAAGCCAAACGTCGGTATAGCTTTAGTTGATAGGTTGCGTACTGTCCTATCAGGATGGAGTACTGAACTAATAGACCTAAATTTCGGTAATGACTGGTTATCCAAGTCGCAGAAGGGAACAACAATTATTGAATTTGAAATAGTTTGGCCTCACTTGACTGGTGACAGCTATGCCATAGATATTGCATTTGCTGATGGTTCAAACGATAGTAACGAAATGTTAGATTGGATTCAAAATGCAACTGTTATCCAATCAGCTACAAACGAAATTGTACATGGATTAATTCAATTATCTAGCACAAAGGTAAGACTATGTGAGGAATTACTATGTACAAGTTAATTGAAAGATTTATTAAGTCTAAAATAGAAATATGGATGAAATCTTATATTCACAATTATCTTGATAAACTTATATCCCAAGGTTATTTTGATGAGCGTATCAAGCAAGTAAATTTAACCCAATATATAGTGTTTGGTGATTCTCAAAGACTAACATTGTCACCAACGTGTGTTGTTAATAATGCACTATTTAATGTATCATCAGGAAACATTTCAGTAAGCGATCATGTTTTTTTTGGTCATAATGTTAGTTTGATAACTGGTACTCACAACTATACAAAATTTGGATTAGAAAGAATGGAGGATTTTCCCAAAGAGGGAAACGATATTATTGTTGAGGAAGGTGCATGGATTGCTAGTAATGTAACAGTTATTGGACCTTGTAACATTGGTAAGCATTCGGTAATAGCTGTAGGTTCTGTTGTTAAAGGAAATATTCCTAGCTATCATGTTGTCGCAGGTATTCCTGCTAAAACTATAAAACAAATAAAATATCCTCTTTAAAGTATAAGGAGATTGATTAAGGGAATGATACAGTATTTAATTTACTAAAAAAATAATAGATTAATAAACAGCATAAAAAAACTTACTTGCTCAATTTTCAAAAACTATCTATATATAAAAAGCCTATTTTTTTGAGGTGAATACATGAGTTTGAGATATGTACAGGTTTTAGACGCATTGGATTTTGGTGATGCAGTATCAAATCAAGTAATCCGAATTCATCAGATGCTTGTAGAAAAGGGTGAAAAAGCACAAATTTTTTCTAAATATGCAGATCATAGAGTAGAAAAACATCGGCAAAATATTGCTGATTTTTCTATGGATGAAGATACTATTATCATACATCACTTCTGTGGCTACTCGGAAATCGCAGATGCAATCAGTTCTTTGCGTGGATACAAAATTTTTGTATACCACAACATAACACCTCATACTTTTTTTGATAAAACAGCAGTATTATATAAATTTTGTCAAAAAGGTCAAGCTCAACTTCAGCAGATTATTAGCAAGTATAATTTAGTTTTAGGAGATTCACCATTTAATTGCCAAGAAGCTAAAAATTTAGGAGCTAGCCAAGTTAAAGAACTTCCAATTATAGTTACTGATTTTACTCAAACATTGATATCTGAAGATTTAATTAAAAGTTTGCAAGCCAATTTTGATAATGTTTGGCTATTCGTTGGACGTATAGCTCCGAATAAAAGACAAGACCTTATTATAGATATTTTTAATCATTATATTAAATTATATCCAGATGAAAAACATCACTTATATTTAGTAGGTAGGTATGATGAAGATGATTATTTTTACAAAAAGCTTTGCTTCAAAATCAATCTTTTAGCACTTAATACGCAAGTTACGCTTGTAGGTAAAGTTGAGGACGAAAACCTTCCCGCTTACTATAAAGCAGCAGATTTATTTCTATGCATGAGTGAACATGAAGGATTCTGTGTACCTATAGTAGAGGCATTTCTTAATCGAATACCAGTAATTGCTTATGCTGGAACAGCAATAGCAGATACTATGGGTGGAGGACCTGGCGCTCTTGAAAATCTGGATGTTGAAAGTGCTGTTAAGCGCATTCATTCAGTGTTTACAAACAAGACTCTTAAAGATGAACTGATTTCTCATGGTATTGAACAAGCTCATCGTTTCAGTTCTGATGCTGTACGTAAGCGTTTGTATGCAATTATAGACAACATTACAGAAAACTATCAGAGAAAAGAGCCATTACGGGTTTCTGTAGTTATCTGCACTTGCAATCGTAGTGACTATCTAAAGAGATGTTTAAACTATCTCAAAGATCAAAAGTATACAAATTTTGAGGTAATAGTAGTTAATGGTCCATCAACAGACGATACGATGGAAGTTATTTCGTCTAGGAAAGACATAAAAATAGTTCAAAATCCTCTGCGTAATCTTTCAGTATCACGAAATTTAGGCATACAACAAGCTTCTGGAGATATTGTAGCTTTTATTGATGATGACGCTCTGCCTTATGACAACTGGCTTCTTGAAATTGTCAAACGTTATAAGGAATTGCCATCAAATGTTGTAGGCGTGGGCGGCAGGACATTTTTTGCAAATAAATTTATCTTTCAGTTTGAAGCAGGAATTTCAGATTTGTTTGGTGCAGCATATCATGTTTCTATTAATGATGAAAGAATCAATCAACCTGGTTTTTATAGATACTTAATGGGAACTAACTCAACATTCCGTCGAGATGCTTTGCTTGCAGTCAATGGTTTTGATGAACAATATGATTATTACCTTGATGAAACCGATTTGGCAGTTAGATTACAAAAAGCAGGTGGTGTATTGACAAATGCCAATCAAGCTTATGTGAGGCATGAATTTGCACAAAGTCATAACAGATTAGGGAAATATAATTTTAACTGGAGAGTAATAACTAAAAATACTGCCTATTTTGGAATTAAAAATGCCGCAGAATCGGCATCTTTATATACAAGGATATTGGTAACTAGTAAAAATATATGGAAAGAACGTTGCTTGAGTTTTCTTGAAGCCTGGCGTCAAGATGATTTGGAATTAAAACTAGCTATTTACTATTCTTATTGTGCAGTTATAGGTACTTTACGTGGTTATTATGACTCTTGTTTTCCACGAAGGCTCGGGCAAAATTTGAATGATGTAAATAATCCTTTTGTTTCTTATATGGAAAGCCAGGATACAGAAGGCTATATTTCTAAAGAAATTAAGCTACATATTTTAATTATTTCTCAAGAATTTCCTCCTAACTCATTCGGAGGAATTGGGGCATATAATCAAACCCTTGCACGAGAACTAATACAGATGGGCCATGAGGTCACTGTAATTAGTCGTGGTTCAAGAGATTGTACGGATGTGATTGGACCTCTGACTCATATTCAAGTTGCTTCTGTCGAAAATTATGATGGCATCCCACAATATCCTATTCTTTCAAAAAATCTTGCTTGGGCAAGAAAAGTGGCACAGATAGTACAACAAATTCATCATGAGCGTCCAATCAGCGTTATTGAGTCTGCTCTTTGGGATTTTGAAGGAATTGGTATATTAATGCTTCGTCCTGAATTTAAAGTACCACTCATAGTCCGCTTAGTAACTCCACTTCTTGTCTCTATAAAGATGAATGGATGGCAGATGAGTGAGGATTTGAAGCAGTGTGTACAAATGGAACAGGAGTTAATTCGCTATGCAGATAGTATTATTGCTATTAGCCACAGTATTAAAGATAGTGTTGTATCAAATTATAATTTAATTCCTGATGATCGCTGGCTTGTCCAGCCTTTAGGGGTACAACCTTGGCCTACTTATACAAATGTCACTAATTATGGTGAACTTCCCAAGGATTTAAAACGGGGAACTATACAAATTCTTTTTGTTGGTCGCTTAGAATCAAGAAAAGGTATTGAT
The DNA here is from genome assembly GCA_015206945.1 of Nostocales cyanobacterium LEGE 12452. Taxonomy (GTDB): domain Bacteria; phylum Cyanobacteriota; class Cyanobacteriia; order Cyanobacteriales; family Nostocaceae; genus Nostoc. The sequence continues at coordinate 31,637 of JADEXV010000053.1, forward strand.
GTATTTCTTAATGCCTTAAAACTTATAATGCCTAAAGAGCCAAAAATATTTGTCTGGATTGCTGGTGCAGATATTGGAGGCTGGGAAGAAAAAGCGCGTCAGATACTAGACGATCAGGCATACGATCGTGTTCAATTCTTGGGTATGGTTTCCGAGGAAAGGCGGGAGTTACTTTACGCTAACTGTGATTTTCTCGTGTTTCCCTCTCGCTATGAATCTTTTGGACTAGTGCCATTGGAAGTAATGGTTCACGGTAAACCTGTCATAGGTGCAAAAGCAGGAGCGATTCCAGAAGTAGTAGTGGAAGGTGAATGTGGTCTTCTTTTTGAACCTGATAATTATCAAGAGCTGGCACAAAAAATTCTGATTCTCGTCAAGGATGATAATCTAAGATATCAATTGGGCAAAGGTGCAAAGCAAAGAGTAGAAGTTCTTTCAGGCAGAAACATGGCAAAAGCTAGTGTAAAACTTTACTCCTCTCTAGTTAATGCCGATACTCAAATGCAGATAATCGATAGCCAAATTATTCAAAGATTTCAAAATAATTTCTTGTCGCTAGAAGCAGAAAAAGACAATATGCAGTACGATTCCATCAATAATACTGAAATTACAAATCAACATTTGCAGCATTCTGTAAAAGAATCTAATGAATTTATTACGCGTTCGGACTGGAGCGTAACAAAACCTAATATTATTAGTTGGGGTTGGCTTAACTATATTATTAATCGTTTTGTAGTGCCCAAAGCTGTAACTTTTATTAATTCTGTTCTTTATGAATCTATGCAACGACAGACTTCTGTTAATAATGCTCTAATCTCTAATAACAAAGTTTTAGAAGATGATTTAAATTCAATCAAGAAAAATATTGCTGATGATAAAAAAACTATTGAACAATTACTAACTGTAATTAAAGAAAGTATCAAGGAAAGTATTAGTAATGGAAATAAGAATGTTGAACATCAGCTAGGTGCATTTTATGAAAGGATTGCCGAGGTGAATCAAGATGTGGAACATCAGTTAGCTAAACTCGATCAAAGTATTGCAGAAGTAAATAAAAGTATTACAGAAGTACATCAAGGTGTACAACATCAGTTTGCTTCGCTTCATGAAGGTATTGTAAAGAAAAATAAAGGTACAGAAGATAAATTAACTGGGCTTTATGAAACTATTACAGAAGTAAATAAAACTATAGAATCTAAATTAGCCGAACTGAAGGAAAATGTAGAAAATGAAAAACAGAGTTTAACGGATACGTTGGTCGAGTTTAAAAAACTAGTATATGAAACACAAAGTCTCACTATTATTGAGAATGAAATGACCAGAAGTGAATTCAATTATCGGTTAAAAGTTCAGGAAACTCAAAAACCAGTAATTATTGACAAAGAAAAATTTGCTGCTAATTTACACAACATACGCCTTAATCTTGGCTGTGGTCACATTATTATGCAAGATTATATTAATGTAGATCAAAGAGAATTAGATGGTGTTGATGTGATTGCCAATATAGGTAATTTGCCATTTGAAAAAGGGACTGTTGCAGAAATATATAATGCTCATGTTATTGAACATTTTACGGAGTATGAAATTATTAACCATATTTTAACTTATTGGTATGAATTACTAAAAACTGGGGGAAAAATGGTGATCGTTTGCCCTGATGCAAAATCGATGATCGTGGATTACGTAAATGGACAGTTCTCTTGGGATAACTTGAGAAAGGTTACTTATGGATCTCAAGATTATCAAGGAAATTACCACTACAATATGTACACTCCAGAAGACTTATCTCAAATACTCTCAACCTGTGGATTTAAAGATATAAAAGTTGTTGATATAAAGCGAGTCAATGGTTTGTGTTATGAAATGGAAATTCATGCTGTTAAATAACTTACAATAGAAATTAATAGTTTTAAGCATTTAATTCAATTATTTTTTGGTATTTGTTCTATTTCGATTTTTCATCATAAATAGGTAGGAAGTTATGTACGATAAGGACAGGATATTAGCACACCTAAATCAGGTACCTTACTGGTTTCAGTACTTTGAAGTAGCTCCTGGAATTTTCACACCTGGTTCAAATAATGTTGTAGATATATGCGACAAGTTGCAGATACCAAAAGATTTAACTGGAATGTCAGTACTGGATGTAGGTGCTTATGATGGAGGATTTAGCTTTGAATGCGAACGTAGAGGAGCATTACGAGTTGTAGCTTACGACCTTCCAGAACCGAGTCAAACAGGATTTAATGTTGCTAAAGAAATACTGGGTTCAAAAGTTGAATATGTGCGTGGTAGCGTGTACAAACTTGATCAGAACCAGATAGGAACGTTTGATATTGTTCTATTTGCTGGTGTTCTTTACCATCTTAGATATCCATTACTTGCTTGCGATCGCTTGAGATTAGTTACTAAAAATTTGTGCTACATAGAAACTCAAGTAATTGATAATTGGTTTGTTACATCCAATGGTACAGTTTCGCTTTCCCAAATAGCCCCCGAATGCGTTTCTTTACCTATTTGTCAATTCTATGAGCACGGAGAACTTGGTAATGATACTTCAAATTGGTTCTCTCCTAACATTGCTGCTGTTCTTGCTTGGTTTCGTTCAGCTGGATTTGATATTAATCATCTTACTAGTTGGGGAGGTCGTGCTGCCTTTCGAGCAGAAGTAGTAGCAGGATTACCTGGTTATCAGCAAAGTATTTCCTATGAAGGTCTAGTTTCTGGTAATTCCAAACTCTCAGTTTTGTAGGCAAGGAAAAAATGGTGTGGTGCAGTATTCAGTTGCACCCCCTAAGTTAAATGTATTTTGAAATAAGTCTACTATTTGCTGACTCAAATACAGGTTAAACTTAGTGTTTATCCATTTAATATGGATATATTTAAGAATTACCTTAAAATCAGTACAATAAAAAAAATTTCCTTGAAGCTAAAGTTGTTAACGTGACCAAAAAAGCACTAATCACCGGGTTAACCGGACAAGATGGTTCATATCTTGCCGAACTACTCATAGCAAAAGGCTACCAAGTCTTTGGTCTAGTCCGCCGTTCTAGCACCAGTAACCTAGAGCGTATCACCCACCTTTATGGCGACATTCAGATCGTATCTGGCGACCTCCTCGATCAATCATCCCTTATGGATGTAGTGAGCGAATGTCAACCTGACGAAATTTATAATCTCGCCTCTCAAAGTTACGTTCCTCTCTCTTGGACACAACCTGCTCTCACTGCTGAATATACAGCTCTTGGTGTCTCTCGCCTCTTAGAATCTATTCGTCGCTGCAAACCCGATGCCAGATTCTATCAAGCATCCAGTAGTGAAGTTTTTGGTCAACCTGACGAATCGCCCCAAACCGAACGCACTGCCTTTCGTCCCCGGAATCCTTATGGTGTTGCCAAAGCTTATGCTCATTGGATGACTGTCAACTATCGACAGAAATACAACCTTTACAACTGTTGTGGTATTACTTATACTCACGAATCACCTCGACGTGGGACAGAATTTGTATTTCGCAAAATCACGCACGCAGTTGCCCAAATAAAATTAGGTTTGGCAAATGAATTAAAATTAGGCAACCTAGATGCCCGTCGTGATTGGTGCTACGCCAAAGATGCTGTTTACGCTATGTGGCTGATGTTACAGCAGGAACAACCCGATGACTACCTTATTGCCAGTGGTGAAACCTACTCTGTTAAAGAACTTGTTGAGTGTGCTTTTGACTGTGTTGGGCTTAATTGGCAAGATTATGTCTCGGTTGACCCCGCTTTTTATCGCGCTGATGAATCAGTGCAGTTAGTTGGTTGCATTGATAAAATTAAAAACGGAATAGGTTGGCAGCCTCAATACTCTTTTAGTCAATTGGTCGAGTTAATGGTTGATTATGACCTTAAAAAATTAAGCAGTTAGCTCGTTTAGTTTCTTAATCATAAATAACCATTAACTTGAAACTAGGAAAAAAGCAAAATAGCTTACTTAAGAACGTAACTACTGAGTTTTTCAGTTATGGGCTTTCTTAGGTAAGTTTTTTAAACAAAAAATTCATGGTTCTTCATTACTTGTTATGCTAAATACGTCTGTAAATCAGCTTAAAACCCTTACTGGGCAATACGGCCGCTAATCTTAGCATTTAAGGCAAAATTTCGGAACTTGAAGCTATAACTACCTGTAAGGACTGATTTTCAAGGCAAGTGACGGACTTTAATTAAAAGTCCAGCATAATACGTACTGAAGAACCAATTCATTAAAGATTTGCAATAAAAATAGTTATAAATAGGTTTAGGATGAAGATATTTATAGATTGTACTCACACTGCAAAACATACATATAAAAATACTGGAATTCATCGAGTAGTTCGAGAATTAACTTCTGAATTATTAAAAATAAGCTCGAACCGTACAGATATACAAATCGTAGCAGTTATGTTTGATGGTAGTTTTATACGGAGGGTGACTAATCTTAATCAACAGCAAGATGATGATTTTATCAAGGTTAATAAATATCTTGTTATAACAAAAATAAATATAAAAGTTAAAGCTATACTTTTTAGACTGAAAAATAAATTGATAAAATTGTTACATTTATCAAATTTAATTGATTGGTTTGATTTAAATTCAGAAAATAAGAAAAAGGTTCTCCCGGAATTTGAAGGTTCTATAGTCCAACCAGGAGACATTTATGTTATAGCTGATGCTAATTGGGATTTACCTAAAACTTACTACCGATTTTTACAGCTTTTAAAAACGCATAAAGTTACTATTGTAGTTATATGCTATGACCTGATTCCAATAAAGTTTCCAGAGTTTTCTTCTAAGGGATTTACTGAAGCTTTTACAAAATTTTATGTAGATTATTCTACTTTATTCGAGACGGTATTATGTATTTCCCAGAAGAGTGCTGAAGGTTATAATAAAGCGAAATCTCAAGGAATATTAGATAATAATAATACACAAATTGTTCAAAGCTTTCGTTTAGGGTGTAACTATTATAAAGATGATTTATTGTTAAGTGAAAAAAATAATAATTTTGATGTAGGATTACAGAAATTACTTAATAATAAATATATTTTAGTAGTTGGAAGTTTAGTGCCTCATAAAAATATTAAAACCATCATTTTAGCCT
>JADEXV010000425.1 GCA_015206945.1 Nostocales cyanobacterium LEGE 12452
CAAGTTTTTAAGCAAGCACAACACATTATTTGTATCTCCCAGACTACGGCTAAAGATATCACCGATTTTTACGAAATTCCCGCCAGCAAAATTACTGCGATTCCCTTAGCGTACGATCGCACTCACTTCCATCATCTCAATCTCCCCACCAGCAACTACTTTCTCTACATTGGCCGCCAAGATCCTTACAAAAACATCCAGCGACTCATCAGTGCTTTTGCGGCGTTACCTAACTGCAAAGACTATGAACTATGGTTAGTAGGGCCAATTGATTCGCGTTATACCCCAACTTTAAAAGTGCAAGTTGCAGAATTGGGTGTCACTAATCAGGTGAAGTTCCTTGACTATGTTCCTTACAGCGAATTACCAAAAATCATCAATCAAGCGATCGCTCTGGTTTTTCCTAGTCTCTGGGAGGGTTTTGGTTTACCTGTTCTCGAAGCAATGGCTTGTGGTACTCCCGTCATTACCTCCAATCTCTCTTCCTTACCTGAAGTGGCTGGTGATGCGGCGATTTTAATCGATCCCTACAACACCGGAGAAATTACAGAGGCAATGCAGGCGATCGCAACTAATTCGGAATTGCGATCGCGCCTTTCTAGTCAAGGTATCACTCACTCTCAAAAATTCAGTTGGGAAAAAACAGGAAAAGCAACCGCCGAGGTGTTATCCCGTTACCTATAAACTAACGCCAGAATTTAAATGCAATGATTTGGGATTTTGTCAAGATTTCAGATTATCTTGACTAATGACTTGTAATTCAATCCTAAAATCCTTATGAAAGCACTAATTCTTTCTGGCGGTAAAGGTACACGCTTACGTCCTCTCACCTACAGCGGGGCAAAACAGCTTGTTCCAGTTGCTAACAAACCTGTTTTATGGTACGGCATTGAAGAAATGGTCGCGGCTGGTATTACTGATATTGGCATCATTATCAGTCCAGAAACTGGGGCAGAAGTCCAAGGAAAAACCGGAAATGGAGACAACTTTGGAGCAAACATCACCTATATCGTACAAAATAAGCCACTTGGACTTGCTCACGCTGTCCAAGTGGCTCGTCCCTTTTTAGGTAATTCTCCCTTTGTCATGTACTTAGGAGATAACCTGATTCAACTAGGTGAGTTACGTTACTTTCTGCAACAATTTAGCCAACAACAGCCAGATGCTTTGATTCTCTTACGTTCAGTTGCTAATCCTAGCGCCTTTGGTGTGGCTCAGGTGGATGAAACAGGAAGGGTATTACAGTTAATTGAAAAACCCAAAGTTCCTCCTTCAAATCTGGCATTGGTAGGAGTTTATTTCTTTTCTCACCTGATCTTTGATGCGATCGCAAATATCCAACCTTCCTCTAGAGGCGAGTTAGAAATCACTGATGCTATTCAATACCTGATTAATCAGCAAAAGCAGGTTGTAGCCCACAATCTCCAAGGCTGGTGGTTAGATACTGGTAAAAAAGATGATTTATTAGAAGCTAATAGATTGATTCTCGATACCTATCTGACAGCATCAGTTGTGGGCGAAATTGATGCCCAAAGTCAGATTATTGGACGAGTCCAAATCGGGGTAAAATCTAAAGTAATTAACTGCACAATTCGCGGACCAGTAGTCATTGGTAGCAATTGTCATTTAGAAAACTGTTTTATTGGCCCTTATAGTAGCATCGCTAACAATGTCACACTCATTGATACCGATTTAGAACACAGCGTTATTTTAGAAGGTGCTAAAATTGTCGGCATCCATCAACGGATTATTGATAGTGTGATTGGACAAAGGGCACAATTGAGTCTTGCACCCCGTCGCCCTAAAGCCTTGCGATTTATGATTGGCGATGACTGTCAAATTGAACTAACGTGATTTACTTATTTAAAAGAAAAAAGCTACAGTCAAAATCTTATTCTAATACCTGTAAAATACAAGTATTAAATTATTCTCGTAATTAAGACTGTGGCACATTACTTATAATATTAATGAGCATTGTACATACCAAAATCCCCGAAGTTATCCAACTCGAACCTCAAGTATTTGGAGACGATCGCGGTTTCTTTTTTGAAGCTTACAACCACCAAAAATTTGCTCAAGAGATAGGGATTGTTACGAACTTCGTCCAAGATAATCACTCTTGCTCTAAACAAAACGTCTTACGTGGATTGCACTATCAAATCCAACAACCCCAAGGTAAACTCATTCGGGCGATTGTTGGCACAATTTTTGATGTAGCCGTAGACATTAGAAAAAGTTCGCCTACCTTCGGGAAGTGGGTAGGTTATGAACTCAGTGCTAAAAACAAACGCCTACTGTGGATACCACCAGGCTTTGCTCACGGCTTTGTGGCACTTTCAGAAATAGCCGAAGTTCTCTACAAAACTACAGATTATTACGCGCCCCGAAGCGATCGCACAATTCTATGGAACGATCCAGATTTAGCGATAGATTGGCCCCTGAGTGAAGCACCAATTTTATCAGTTAAAGACCAAGCTGGTAAATCTTTCAGAACTGCTGAAGTATTTGATTAAGCAATCAGCATGAGTAAATCAATTCTGCTCATTGGTAGCAATGGTCAAGTTGGTAAGGAACTACAACAAATCCTCACATCCTACGGCGATATTATCTCAGTAGTACGCCCAACAGTAGACCTTGCTCAACCCGATACCCTTTGCAACGTTATCAGATCCAATCAACCGCAAATCATCATTAATGCCGCCGCTTATACTGCTGTAGACAAAGCCGAAAGTGAACCCGAACTTGCTACCGCTATTAATGCTACTGCACCCCTAATTCTTGCCCAAGAAAGCCAAAAGTTAGGAGCTTTTCTAATTCATATTTCGACCGATTACGTTTTTGATGGCAATGGCTGTAGCCCTTACCACGAAACCGATGCGACTAATCCGTTGAGTGTTTACGGTAAAACCAAACTCGCTGGAGAAGAAGCTATTCGGCAAACTTGCGTCCATCACCTGATCCTCCGCACTGCTTGGGTTTATGGAACCTTTGGCAAAAGTAACTTTGTCAAAACCATGCTGCGACTAGGTGCAGAACGCCAAGAACTCCGTGTTGTCGCCGATCAAATTGGTAGCCCGACTTGGGCGCAAGATATAGCCGCAGTTATAGCGCAGACAATTCCCCAGTTAACCCCAGAAATTAGCGGCACTTATCACTACACTAATAGCGGCGTTGCTAGCTGGTATGATTTTGCGATCGCTATTTTTGAAGAAGCCCAACAGCTAGGCTTCCCTTTAAAAGTTGAACGTATTGTCCCCATTACAACTGCTGAATATCCCACACCAGCCCGTCGCCCTGCTTATTCCGTCCTTGCTTGTGGAAAAATTTCCGCAATTCTAGGGACTTATCCTTCTCATTGGCGACAAAGACTCCGGCAAATGCTTGCAGATTTGAAAATTGGGCATGGGGCAGAAGAGGCAGAGGGGCAGAGGGGCAGAGGTGCAAAGGAGTAGAGGGTAAAAACTTACTGCAACTTCTCCTCTGCTCCCCTGCTCCCCGCCCCTGCTCGCTCT
>JADEXV010000054.1 GCA_015206945.1 Nostocales cyanobacterium LEGE 12452
CAACCTTCTTCGTTCAAGCCCCATCCTTCAAGGGCGAACGCATTGGTCGGGGTGGGGTTTCAAGCCCAGACCTTTGCCGTCTTCCCTACACCCAACACCCTACCCCCCACACCCTTCTTACTGACAAGCTAGTGCAGCAAACCGCGATGTTTTGGTTGAAGAGTGCTAAGTAATTCTTGAGAGAAAGGGGGGATTAAAGCAAGGATGAGAAAATAGTAAAGTTTGTCAACTTGATAATACTTCATCAAAGTATCGATCGATTTCTGCTATCAGAATTTCAAAGTCTACAGGCTTGGTCAAGTGGCATTTGAAACCAGACTTCAGCGCAAGCTGCCGATCCTCTTGGCTACCGTAGCCGGTAAGCGCAATCAGAATTGAGCGAGTAAATTTGGAGTCTTTACTTAGTTCCTGTGCAACGGCGAATCCATCCATTTCAGGAAGTCCAATGTCACAAATAATTACATGAGGCTCAAGCTTCTTTGCAGTTTCTACCCCTAAAATTCCATTATTGGCAATGGAAACTTCATGCCCAAAATACTCAAGTACTGCTTGTAATGATACGGCTGAATCCTCGTTATCTTCGATGACTAAAATCTTCAACGATTTTTTAGCCACCTCTGTAATCTCTAAGTCGTTGTCCAACGTTGTAATCTCTTCGCATACGGGGAGAGTGACTTTGAATTCTGCTCCCAGATTGATCCCTCTACTTGAGGCTTCAACATTACCGCCATGAAGTTCCACAAGACTTTTTACTACCGAAAGTCCCAAACCTAGCCCGCCCCTTGAACGATCTAAACTGCGATCGGCCTGGGTAAACGGCTCGAAAAGTTCTGGTAATATTGTCGGGTCTATCCCTATACCTGTATCTCTTACGGATAAGGCCGCCACACTACCTGAGCCATTCTCACCGGGAATAACTGAGAAATCCACCCAGATTGTCCCATCTGGCTGGGAAAACTTTAAGGCGTTATCAAGAAGGTTCCCAAAGATTTGGAAGAAGCGAGTGGAGTCAACATAAGCCCACACGGGCTTGTTTGGCAGGTCTTCTACTACATTAAGGTTCCATCTCTTGATTGCTTGTGCATGGTCATTGAGACTCTGGCGAACCAATTCCACCAGATTAACCTTCTCAAGGTTTAATGAAATCTTTCCATAAGTGATGGACGATACGTCAAGTAACTCATCGATCAATTTCGAGAGGTGCTTAATCTGGTTTTGCATCATTAAAACTGTTTCCCCAACTGCACCAGTCTGTCCTAGCTTCAACTTCAGTAGCTGAACGCCGTTGGAGATGGGGGCAACAGGATTCCTCAGTTCGTGAGCCAGCATGGCAATAAATTTGTCTTTCAGGGCGTTTTGGTTCGTCAGTTTCTGGAAAAGTTGCACGTTAGCGATCGCAACTGCTGTAGTATCGGTCAAAATCTCTAGCATTCCGATCTCTTCGGGCGTGGCTAGGTGGCGTGTACTCCAGTAAGCTCCAATCGCACCCAGTGGATCGGCAACCCGAATGGGAACCATCACTAAACTTTTGACAAAAGTTACTTTGTACGCCTCAATCGGAATCCGTGCATCTTGGTAAATGTCCTCAATTACGGCTGCTTTTTTATTGAGCATTGCCCAACCGGAAATGCAAGACTTGAGCGGAAAACGCATACCTTTCCAAAGCGGCCCAATGGCGTTTTCATCGACATAGTGGCAACATTCACCATCCCGCAATACAAAAGTTACTCCATCAGCATTTGTGAGATCGCGAGCAGCCAAACGTACAATCTCAATAATTTCCTCAATAGTCCGCACACAAGCTAAATCCTTCACTACCGAAAGCAGCCTGTTATAAGACGAAATGCTATAGCTCTGATCTGAATTCTGTTCTTGAGAGATGGAGGTTTGTAATATATTTTTCATAAAAACTCCGAACAAAAAGATGTCTGTATAAAAACTTAGGTAAAGCGGGTAGGTTCAGCAGACACCTACTCTTAATCGTAATCTTAACTTTTATATTGAGAGTACAATCTGTTAGGGCATTTTAGCTTCTCCTGTTCCTGTTATGGTATAAATAAAATATTTTGGATTGTCCTAAGTAAATATTCGTAATTTAATCGTATTTGCTAATGCAACTTTAGTGTTTAATCTACGGGGGTTATGTAGCAGCTTAAACTCGTTATTTAGGCGTAATATTTGCAAGAGCATCACCGATAGCATAGAGGTAGCGAGCCCGTGAGCGCCCGCAGGAGCGTCACAATCCTTCGTAGACATCGCCATCGCAGATAAATTATTTGGCGATCGCTAAATAATACTCAAATCGCTCCCGGAGTTGTTCAACCGTCAAATTTTGAGTCCAGTACTCCACTAGAGCGTGACCAAAAGCCCAGGCATTGCGATCGGGTGCAGCGGTGTTTTCGAGCAGTAACGGCCAAAGGGATAGCAATTCAAAGTTGAGCGATTTGGGGTTTAAGAGTGAGAAAAGCTCATATCCCATTTGCAGTTTACCAATCACAATTGGCAACTGTTCCACGGGAATTTGCTCCGCCAACATATACGCTAGGGCTGGAGATCCGGTTGAGAACGTAGAAACAAACTGAAGGACGGGACTTTTGAGCAATGCCGTTAATCCTTGTGTTGTCGTCATTTGGAAGGTGTAGTGGTCGATAATTTTGGCGGCGGCGACGATGCGAGTTTCTAGGTTACGCAAAAAGCGGGCGAGACGGAGTTGCTTGGTAGGTGCGATCGCATCGACTAATCCCAACGATAGCGCCTCTACTCCCCAGGCAACTCGATCTGTTTTGCTGTCACTTGTAACCACTGGCAAAACTAGATTACAGAAGTTTCCTAGCAGTTTGGCGCGATACTCAGTGGCTTCGCGAATCGCAATTTCCTTGGGGCGATCGCCCCATTCCCAATCATAAGGTGGTTGCCATTCGCGGATGGGACGGAGACGATCTACTTGAGTGACAATCGCGATCGCAGGTAAATCTGCAATTTCTGCTTTGATGGCTTGCAAAAAGTCCACATCCATTTGCAGGGCAGGATCGAGGGCAGGGGTGGCTAACAGCAGCAAATCTGAATTGATAGCATAATCAAGCACTAAGTTTCGGAGTTCGGCATGGTTGACTTGTTCGTAACCAGGTGTATCCAAAAGCGTTAGAGTTTCGCCACTTTCAGTTTGCCATTGATAATTCTGAATACGATCGGTACTGGGTAAAACATCAACGGCTGCAAGATCCGCCTGAAATAGCGTGTTAATCAGGCTACTTTTTCCCGATCCCGTGCGCCCCACCAGCAGAATATTCACGGGTTTTTGCTCAACTGCCTCGGCTGGTTGAGCTTGAGCCAGGATTTCTCGGAGTGTTTGGGTTTTTGGCTTGGGTAAAGTTGCTGGGGAAGCTACGGTTGCTGAAACTGGTAATGTGCTACGTCCGTAAAGTGCGATCGCTTGTCGGCATAAGTTTCTCAGGGCAGCTTCCCGAAATAACTGGCTCAAGTTCCCCAATAATTGCTGAGTTGCTTGGTTACTAGAACCCTGACTGGCTTGTTTTGCCACCGCCGCCACCGGATTTAAGATCCACTGTGCCCAGTTCCAAACTTTCCAAAATTTCCGAGCCGATGGTTCCAACTTTCGGTAGACCTCATATCCTTGGTATGCTTGTCCAACCGTTACCTGATTGAGGATCGGGGATAAATTTTGCATCCACCGATCCATATCATCTACCGTTCCCCGAATCAGCCCGTAAGCTTGGGGGACGTAAATATTCAGCAGGGGATATTGAATCTGAGGATTGTAGATACGAGCGATCGCTACGACTAAATCCTGACATCGCGTCCAAAAAGTTTGCCAGTCTTCCCAAATCGGGCGATCGCTTTGTGCTGCTTGGAGAATTTCTTGAAGGGCGGCTTCTGCAAGCTTTGTGGTGTCACGTCCCACAGGTAGCTCTACTGTATCCTCTGCTGTCGATTCCAGTTCTTCACGAACTTGAGTTAATACAGCTTCTACTTGGTTAACAGCTGGTTGAGTCCATTTGACTAGCAGCCAACGCCAACCAACAAATAAAACGGTGAATACACCCCAAATCCAATTAATGCCCCACGCATGAATTTGTGAACCGGCGGACACCAGTAAGAAAATGATGATAAACGCGATCGGGATTGCTAAGACTACCCACTGCCACAGTTTTAATCGCACCATTGCTCCATACCTGCTTTGAAATGTTAGAAAATTCGAGTTTCTGTAAAAATTACTCTTATAAAAAGTCTATCGTCTCTAATGCAGGCAGGATGTTTGGTATTCTGGGATTAATGGTAGACTCCTAATTATTAGGGATAAATGTTTTATTTTGCTGTAGGTAGCTAAATAAACAACTGGATATTTATATTTCTAGATTAGAAGAAGTTTAAAATTGCTCAGTTGTCTATGAGAGCAAAATTTAGTAAACAAGCTATGCAAACAATTACCGATATTGGCACGCTGATTGTCAGCACACCCGGAACCTTTGGTGGTCGCCCTCGGATTGCGGGACACCGGATTACGGTACATAATATTGCGATCGATTTCAACGCAGGCATGAAACCGGAAGAGATAGTTGTCCAAAGACCACAGCTAATGTTGGCACAAGTTTATGCAGCGCTAGCTTACTACTATGCTAACCAGGAAGTAATTGACACGGAGATTGTCGCAGAAATTGAAGAATACGACCGTTTGGAAGCTGAGTACACGGCGAAGAGACAGTGAGCCAAATTCGTTTGTATTTAGATGAGGACAGTGTTGAGAAGTCCCTAATCAAAGCTTTCTGTAATGCAAACTTGGATGTTGTGACAGTGGCCGATGTGAGCAGAAACTCTATAAAAGAATCTGTTTCCGCAGTCGAAAGTCTTGCAAAAGCTATTACTCGAAAACCAAAGGCAACTTTAGCTGATGCTCTGAAGGTTTTGGAGGTTTTTCACAATTTACATCCCACTTTAAAAAAATCATTCTTAACTCTCTATGGATATACAAGTGATGAGGGAGGTATCAGACATGCTATGTTGACTGAGCCTGATCTAACTATTGCTGATGCAAAGTTCTTTTTACTTTCATGTACGTCTTTCATAAATTACCTGAAATCGAAGATTTAGAGTGCGATCGCTTTTTAATTAGATTTTAGGAGATATGGAGCGATCATCTCTGGTAGTCTATGCTATTGCCTTCGATACATTCAGCGATCGCAAGCAACAATAAAATTTATCAACGAAGTGTTGATGACGAAAGTGCCGAAATAGGCAAAAATTGGACAGCACAAAATTTTCTGGCGATCGCTCTTAACGTTTTAAATACTTATTTAAATACTTAATATTAGTTAATCTTAGGGATAGTTTGCAACAAAAATTTTTAACAGAAGTTCCCAAGCGATAACATTTGCGGACGATATCTAAGGCAAAGTATGGTACGCGCAGTCGCAGTGGGTAAAACACGGGCAGATATAACCAGTAGTAAGCCTTTTTTAGGTTATTCCACTTTGAGCAAGCTTCTCGATCCAGGAAATCTGATATATCAACAACTAATCCTCTGCCTTGGTACATCATGACATTACGCCCGTGGACATCATGAGGATGGAGTCCACGACTTCGTGCATAGTCAAGAGCTTCATCAATGTCCTTTATTACCTGCTTGGGAATTAGTAAACCAAAGTGCATACAATCGTAGAGGGTTGTTCCATAAAGCCGTTTCAAGACTAAAAACCCATCCTTGGCGTACAAACACTCAGAAAAAGCTGGATGAGAGCCTAGACGATGGTAAACTTCTACTTCCTCTTCAAAGCCTGTCCGTCCTGGGGCATAAATCTTAACTACATAGTCAGGGTAATCGGGGTGATAAAATACTGCGGCATAATTTCCTTTGCCAAGCAGCCGCCAAGGTTGTGGAAGATAGCTTACCTTAATTGGATCGCAGGGATTGACACTTTCAATCTGTAATCTAGGCAGTAGTTCCTGATAAATGTTTTTGACTAACTGTTTTGGGGGTAATTTGTCCATATCAATTCCTTAGCCAATTTACAAGGTTTGGGAATAAGGTTGACTTGAGTGAATTACGACCTAAATGACACCATTGCAACTTCCGGTTAACGCTAGAGATGGCAATTTTTATCCAAAACTCATTGCGATATTGATTTTTCTATCAACAATTCTGATTCTGCTTCACCCTCACCCAGGTTATCAGAATTAGCAGATTTAGAAAAACCATCTGCTACATCTTTGATAAAACCAGCTACAGGTACCGCGATTAGCAAACCCAAGACTCCGCCAACATTGGTTCCTACAAGCAGAGCAATTAATACCCATATTGGTCTAATACCAGTAAATTTACCTAAAAGACGTGGTGCGATCGCCTGATCGATTAACTGATCGATAACAACAGCTACCGCAAAAACCTTAACTGCTAGCCAAAAGTCATGTGAGGCTATTATTAAAGTTATTAAAACCAGACTGACGACATCACCAAAGGGAATTAAGCTCAAAAGCCCAACTCCCAAGCCAAAGAGTAAACCAAACTGGACTTGAAAAACTAAAAACAATAATGTTAGAGAAACACCCATCAACAAAGCCAAAGTTCCCTGACCAATTAAGTAATTTTGAAAGTTTTGCTGAATAGACTGGCTTATCTGCTGGGCAAGATTTCCAGGTAACTTCTTAAATATCACCTCCCAAATTCTTGGACCATCTAACAACAAGTAAAAAGTTAGCACTACTGTGATTAATGCCTCGGAAATACTATCAATGGTATCTATAATAATACTTAAAAGCTTATCTGAAACAAACTCTATTTCATTAGGCAGCTGGTCAGTAATTTGTGCTAATAGCTGACTTAAATTCACATTTAATTTATGTTTCAAAAACCAATTATTGGCAATTTGAAGTTTTTCTTCGCTAGAATCAATCCATTGAGGAAAGACTTTAACCATCTCATTAAATTGCTCTAAAACAATGGGTACTAAAGTTATACCTAGAGCCAAAACAATTACCAATGCTAATATAAAAACTAATGCTACCGCATAGCTGCGTTTAACTCTCCGCTGTTGGAGAATCGAAACAGGATAGTTTAAAACGAATGCAAGCAAGGTAGCCAAGACAAGAATTGTGACGACAGGTTGAAAGTTTTTCACTAGCAAAAATGCTAGCCAACCATTGAGAAATACTAGAGGAAATAACAATGTAAAAATTAACCATCTAAGTAGGTGATTCAGGGATAAATTCATAATTAATTTCAAAACGAAAATTATTCTAGTTACTAGATTGCACCGAGTAATTAAATCTGCTCAACAGGAAGTAGACAAGAAAAATATTTCCAGATTCTCCACTTCCCATTATTTAAATGATTAACTTTCAGCGAAAGCTGAAAATTGCTCCTCATTTATTCGCCCTGCTTGATACAGAGTATTAGTAATTTCCGAAATAGTTAAAACCGCATGACTACAATAACCATTTTGCTGTAACCTATCTTTCACCCCCTGTTCGTGATCGATAAATACCACAATATCATTAACCTTTAATCCAGCTGATTCCAACTTTCCTGCCCCTTCCATGACACTTTTGCCGCTGATGAGAATATCGTCAACCACTACAACTGTTTCACCAGGATGAAAGTTACCCTCAATTACTCTCCGAGTTCCGTGTGCCTTCACTTCTTTACGCGGGAAAATCATCGGACAATGAAGGCGCAAAGCTAAACCAGTCGCAGTTGGTAATGAACCATAGGGAATACCTGCTAATCTATCAAAATTGAGGTTCTTCAAAATATCCTCATAAGCTGTGAGAACTTGATTAAAAACTTGGGGGTTGGAAATAATTTTGCGTAAGTCGATGTAATAAGGAAATATAGCTCCTGATGCTTGGACAAAGCTACCAAACATAATGCAGTCAATATCATAAAGTTGTAAAATCAAATCTTGGTGGGGGTGCTGATTTAGAAAACAAACATCAGGAAACCACACAGAACAAGTAGAATTTTCGTAAATAATTTCAGTTTTGATTTGATTTATTTCTGCACGTAGAGACTGGACTTCTTCTGATAATTCGATATTTATCAACATATCTTGAGGAACAGGAATCAGTAAACCATCACCGTTACTATTCAAGCCAGCTTCTAAAATTTGTTTCAGGTTTTGACCCTCCGCCCAGATGCTACGCGCCATAATAATTCGTTCAGGTGCAACTGCTCGAATAAGTGCTAAAACTTCAGGATTTGTAGTTCCCACTTCCAAACCCAATTGTTCTGGGGTTCCCCAGGTTTTTGATTCTTTTACTACCTGTAAATAAAGGGGTGATTCGTTTGTAGGATATTGCTGTAGAGCTTCTGCACCTGGATTAGAAGTACAGCATAAAATAAACACCGCTTTCTCAGGATAGACCAAAAAAGGTGCTACATGATCTTGTCCTGTATAGGGACTGAGAGTGATTGCGTCCACTTGCCATTGTGTAAACACAGTCTGGGCAAAGATGGTACTAGTATTTAAGTCACTGTGTTTGGCATCTAAAATCACTGGGATATGGGCTGGAATAGCTGCTAAAGTTTTGTACAGCAGTTCTAAACCAGGAATACCTAAAGCTTCGTAAAAGCCAAGTGTCGGTTTATAAGCACAAACGAAATCAGAAGTTTCCGCAATAATGAATTGTAACCACTGTTCCAAACCAGCGATGAGTTCTTCAGATTCATAACGCCCAGGCATCATCTCTGGATTTGGATCGAGTCCTACAAATAGTAAGCTTCGATTTTGTAAGATATTTCGATTCAATTTATCAAAAAAGTTCATTTTTTTAAAGAGTCATTGGTCATTAGTCATTAGTCATTAGTCATTAGTCATTGGTCATTTGTCTTCTCGTTTATTTATCTCTATGACCAAAGTTTGTTTACTAAAACATAGATTCTGTTAGTTGAGTACCTCCAGCTTTTTTCCCTAATTGATAGTGAATTACTGCAAATAAGATAACCAGCGGCACTGAGGCAAAGTGAACGATTCGCAATGCTTGCCAATCACCAAAGCAATCGACAATCCAGGGAAATTGAGCAGGTTTATACATTCCTATCCCTGTAAATAATGCCAGCAGCAAAATAGGAATAATTGCTGTATAAGCAATCCGATGCCAAGCATAAATTAGGCGTTGGGAATTTTGAGTTTTTTGTAATGCTTTCAAGTCATTAGCACCGACAAAACGATGTCGCCAGCGTCGGGTAATTAAAATGTAAATTCCATACCACAACAGATTCAGCGAGAATAGCCACATTGCTGCAAAATGCCAATGTCTACCTCCTGCAAGCCAACCTCCTAAAGTAAATATCGGAGGAATGTGCAAACCTGCACGTCCACCAAAAACAGGGTTAGCGTTGTAAATTTGTAGTCCACTGGTGAGCATAATAAATAGACTAATGATGTTACACCAGTGGAAAATTTTGGCTCCTATTGCTTGAGTGGGTCGTTTTCGAGTTTGAGAGGGAACGGTGGAAGTCATAAATTTTGACTGATAAAATTTGCTGTTTATCTGTCTTGGGTAAATAGCCCAGCAAGTTTGGAGGTGGGCATTGCTTACCTTTATTTTCTCATCATTAGATTCAGTATTCTGACATTAATGGTCTACCATCTGCTGTTTTAGCTGTCAGTTTAGGTATGGCTAGGGTTGTTCTCAGCTAAATTACGCCTAATGTGAATTAAATCGGTTGAGACTCCAGTGTTTTTAATGAAATTAAAAATACCTTCTACACGCTGACAAACACGACTAATAAAACGTTTCAAAGCATCAGAATTTGGAAAATTTTGGTTGTCACGAGTGAGCGTCCATATACGATTAAGATTAAAACATCAACAGGTATCAAACATCATTTAAGCAAGGAGAATAAGATGGCTAACACAAATAATCTCACAGGTGTGAGAAATTTGGGTCTTGCGATCGCCGATCCCCTCATTGGTAGCACTGCTCCAAAGACTACTCAGATATTGGAAGTTACTGGTCAAGGAGAAGTCAGTGTTGCCACTACTTTAACTGAGGTGCAGTTGGGGATTAAAGTACAGGCAAAAACTGCAACCGCAGTTCAAGAACAAGTTGCTCAACGTTCAACAGCGGTAGTTGATGCACTGCGAAAGCTTGGGGCGAAAGAACTTCAAACTACATCTATTCAACTAAATCCTGTCTATAGCTTTGAAAATGGTACTCAAACCTTAACCGGCTTTGAAGGCCTGAACACACTTCAGTTTGAGTTACCAACAAATCAAGCTGGGGCAGCAATTGACAAAGCTATCCAAGCAGGTGCAAATGTCATACAGAATATTAGCTTCACTGCCTCAGACGAAGTATTGCAGCAGGCACGTCTGCAAGTTCTGAGCGAAGCTGTTAAAGATGCCCAAGCTCAGGCTCATGCTGTTTTTAGTACCTTGCAGTTAACTCCAGGACAGATTATTGACATTGATATTAACTCAAATGACAATTCTAGACCATCTCCCTTGGTGTCTAATCTAACAGTAGATAGTAGTTTTGCACTAGGTACTACAACTCCTATAATTGGTGGTACTCAGACGATAAAAGCTAGTGTTTCTCTAGATATCGGTTATTCTCCAAATTCAGCAGTGATTCTCGATCTACCTCTTAATGGATTGCAGCAATTTGCTTAATCAGGACTTATGCAACTTTCACAAGCACGTGGCGTAACTACAGCGCCCGACGGCTGAAGCGTTTTTCATGGGTTCAACCATTGCAGCAGCATACACCGATAATTAGTGCGATTGCGGTGATTATCGTAAGAAGTGTACTGATGGCTTGTGCTGTAATTTAGGTGTTTAGAAGACAATACCAAATGTATCAAACTCAGATATTGCAAATGCATCGACTTGCATTGCGAATGCGGAGGCCGCCTTGTTAATGCATCGACTTGTATTGCGAATGCGACGGCCGCCTTGTTAATGCATCGACTTGCAAAAATTAATATCTCCTCCCCAAAGTTCATTACCTAAAAGCTGGCGTGTTTTTTAATCGCGGCATAGTGTCTTGCTGTTGTATTCATCTCAATCACCAACTCTGTCCCTTGGTCTAATTGAGAATTACACTTAAGTTTACCTTGATGTTTTTCAACGATAATCTGCCGGCTAATTGATAGCCCTAGCCCTTGACTTTTGCCTACTGGTTTGGTTGTAAAAAACGGTTCAAATATATGTTTGTGGATATGGGGAAGTATACCTTTGCCATTGTCAAAAATGCGAATAATAACTTTATGTTTTTTCCCTAGCAGTTTGTCATTTACCCAAGGTTCATTATTATTGACCAATGATAAATGACTGCTAACAACTTCTGTATGAATCAAAATTTTTGGAGTAAAAGAATTATCATGTTTCATCCTCTCTTCTAAGGCATCAATGGCATTAGTTAAAATGTTCATGAATACCTGATTGAGTTCACCAGGATAACACTCAATTAAAGGTAATTCACCAAAGGTTTTAATTACTTTAATCTCTGCTCTATCAGGTTTCTCTTTGAGACGATGTTGTAAAATCCTGAGAACACTATCAAATCCTTCATGCAGGTCAACCTTTTTCATTTGACCTTCGTCAGAGGTGGAAAAATTCCGCAAGGCAAAAACAATATCTTTTACGCGCTCAGAACCGGCTCGCATTGACCACAGTAATTTTAAAAAGTCTGTCTTCACGAACCCAAGGTCAAGGTGTTGCAAATGTAAGGCAATAACTGGGGTAGGGGTGGGATAGTAATATTGGTAAAGTTCAATAATTCTGATTAAATCTTCAGCGTATTTACTAGCAGGATGGAGATTGCCATAGATAAAGCTAACGGGGTTATTAATTTCGTTAGCCATATCCGCCACCAGTTGACCGAGATTAGCCATTTTCTGGTTTTGCAATAACTGCTTTTGGGTATATTTGAGTTCTTCGAGGGTAGTTTCTAGCTGCTGTGATTTTTCCTTAACTTGGTCTTCGGTAAACTGGCGTTGAGCAATTTCGGTTTGGAGTTGTTCAAATAGTTGGTATTGTTGAGTAGCGTAGGCGCAGCCCGCACTTCGGCTGCGCTCAGTGACCGTCGTAGGCATCGCCTTATCCTGATTAATATCCTTGTGCGTTCCCACCATCCGCACTGGTTTACCGAATTTATCCCGTTGAAATACTTTGCCACAAGTCAAAATCCACTTCCACTCCCCGGATTTAGTCAACATTCGCAATTCGACTTCAAACACAGGTATGCATCCTTGGAGATAATCGTGCAATACCTGGCGAATTCTTGGTAAATCCTGTGGATGTACAAGTTGTTCAAAGGATTTATAATCGTTGTCGATTTCGTCTACTTTATATCCTAGAATACTTTTCCACTGGGGATCGTAATAGGTTTTGTCAGTTACCAGATTCCAATCCCACAACCCCAAGCCACTAGCGATTAATGCCATTTGCAAGGCGGCTTGTGAGCATTGGCAAGGATCTAAATTTTCTTGAGATAAGTCTTTTGGTTCTGGGAAATTCTGAGAATCTTGTACTGAAAGTGAAGCTTTCGATTCATGGGTAGCGGGTTCTTGGATATGCATAGCTGCTGGTACGATGAGGAAGATATTCTGTAGCTCTCTCTCTACGCTGTTTTAGCACCCTGACGATTCAGTTATGGACAAATTGCCTAGTTGGTTTATTAGGCTGTAACTTAAGTCAGGGATATATCAGCCCGTATCATAAATTGGGATGGAATTTAGAAGAATGTAACCTCTATTGCGATCGCAATAGCAATCTTTTAGAAAAAATCGCTACATTGTTGTGCATCTACATTCTAAGATATGTCCAAAAAAAGTAGTTCAAGTCATATACAATTACCTAAAAAGACCGAAAAATTTGTAAAAAAAATTCTATGATTGAATCACGCTAAATAATTTCAGGATGCAAAAAATTGTCAAGGCTTTTTTGTAGCTTTTTGAGTCAGGTCTGGCTGCTATGCAAACAAGGCAGCCGACATTGACTTCCAAAACTTAATGGTATGAGAAAAGATCATACTGAATTAGACTCAATGACTAATGACTATAGATGAACTAGTATTGCTACTAAAAGCCAGTCAAGCAACCGGTTTAACGACGCTCCAAGAGTTGATATTGCGTTCTTCGTGGGAAGGAGAAACCTACACCAATATAGCTAGTGAAGCACACTACGGCGAGGAACGTGTCAAGAAAATCGCTGCTCATTTATGGCAAGTACTAAGTAATTTTTGCAAAGAACCAATACATAAATCTAACTTTCGCCACACTCTGGAAAATCACCATTTTAGCGAAGCGCATCAGCAGTTAATTAAGGAATTCAACCGAGCCACCACAGCGATATCCTTAGAATTTCCTAGTGGTCCAGTATCCCTTAATTCCAGATTTTACATCCCTCGCCCGCCAATTGAAGAACTCGCTTACGCAGAAATGGCTGAACCAGGGAGTGTAATTTGCATCAAAGCACCCAAAAAGATGGGGAAAAGCTCTCTGGTTTTGCGGTTGCTTGCACACGCTGACAAGCAAGGCTTTCGTACCGTAACGTTGGATTTTCAGCAAGCAGACAAAGCAGTATTTGCCAGTTTGGATAAATTTTTGCACTGGTTCTGTGCCAATGTTAGTCGGGAGTTACAGCTAGAACCAAAACTCAATGATTATTGGGATGAAGATATGGGTAGCAAAGCCAGCTGCTCTATCTATTTCCATAAATATTTACTGTCTGCACTCTCAAATCCCCTGGTTTTAGTATTAAATGAGGTGGATTGGGTATTTGAGTATCAGGAAATTGCTGGAGAATTCCTACCATTAGTGCGATCGTGGCACGAACAAGCCAAAAGGGTAGAAATTTGGCAAAAATTACGTCTGGTTCTAGTTTATTCAACAGAAATTCTTGTTCCCATAAAACTGACTCAATCGCCATTTAATATTGGTTTGGCAATTAATTTACCTCCCTTTACGAAAGAGCAGGTGCAGGATTTAGCGCAACGTCACGGCTTCGATTGGACAGATGGTAAAGATGCCGATAGTTTGATGGCAATGGTGGGAGGAAATCCTTATTTGGTGCGATTGGCATTGTATCACCTTGTAGGTAAAGGCGGATTAAAAGGGGATTTAGGGCAGTTATTGCAACAAGCACCTACAGAAGCCGGAATCTATAACGAGTGTTTAAGGCAATATGTGTTAACACTACGAGATCAGCCAGAATTGGGAGATGCTTTTTATGAGGTGATTAATACTACAAATTATGTGAAATTAGAGCCAAGATTGGCATATAAATTACAGAGTATAGGGCTAATTAATTTAGAAGGCGATCGCAGTACTCCTGCTTGTGCATTATATCGGTTATATTTCCAACAACATCTCAAAAAAAGTGAGCATTTCACCAATACTCATATTGAACATTTTAAACAATAAAATCAACAGTTGCTCCTCCTCTCTAGCTTAGATGAACGAACTCAAAAACTTTAGGAATTTCCTAGCCTTGGTGGTTTACCTGCTGCTGTTTTAACTGTGAGCCTAGCGGTGGCTAGCGTGATTCCGCTAATAGAAATTGAACCTGCTACTTTAGTTAATGCTGCTGAAAAAGCACTCAATCAAGCCAAAAGAAAAGGACGCGATCGCGTTGTAGTTTAATCTAAAAATTAGAATCAAATAAAGAAATTGAAGAAGAATTCAGAAGTCAGAATTCAGGAGTTAGAATGAAGACGCTCGAAGACTCGCTATCAGTAGGGGATTCAGACCCGCCACTCATTGTTCGCGCTTGCGTCTCTTAGAGAAGACGACTAAATATTCAGATTTAGTGGAGGTTTTAAACCTAGATTCATCCACCAGTCGCACAAAATTAATTCTGAATTCTGACTCACCTCGACTGCGCTCGGCGACCACCTGACTCCTGAATTCTGTTTCGATAAAAATAGCGATTGACAAGACTTTTTTTTACCGATGAAACTTCTATCACCAGCTTGGGAATAATAAATCATGCTTGAGAAATATTTGCAATTTATCTCAGCAGATTAAGTGTGTTTACCATCGGCAATTAAAGGAACAGTTTGTTAATGAAAGTGAGTTCATCAGGGATTAAGCTAGGTTTTGCAGCTGTTAGCAGCAGTTGTCTCGCAGCAATCGCGATCGCTATGAGTGGAGCAAGTGCAATTGCTGCTCAATTCATCACAATTCAAAGTACTGGTACATTATCAGGAACTATCGAACTTCCCAGAAATAATCCCAATTTCAATAATAGTACTACTCGTATTGATACGGATGAAACTGGAACTTATTACCGGAACTTAGGTACTAATAATAATCCCAATTATGTTCCTGTATACCAGTCTGACTATTTAAAGGTAGAAACACGCTCGGATGGAAGTCTGCATTACTTTGTTGACTTTAAAGGTATTCCGATTGTCTCGTTTAATGGTGTTCTGACATCGCCGGTGCTTTCCGGTGGTCAGTTGACTGCCTTCCTCTACCAGGGACAATTGCCAGGAACCACATTTCAAGGAGTAGTTCAAGATGAATTTAATCTCACAAAAGCTTTCTACACTGGTACTGTCACCGACCCAGACACCGGAAAGAAGTATCAAGGTACTTTTGAAGTGAGTGGATATGGGGAGCGATATAGTAATCCCAATGGTAATTTAACTCCCACGGTCTTTGATTTCCAGTCTGATATTCCAGGTTTGCCAAGCGTAACATCCTTGACCATAACTAACGCTAGTTTGGCAAATTTAAGAATCATAGTACCTATAAATGAAACTTCTATTCCAGAACCCGCTAGCCTTCTCGGAACTCTGATGGTTGCTAGTTTTGGTATCGTTCTGAAAAGAAGAAAAGACAGCTGACTTAGGAAGACGTTTTAAAACTGAAAGGTTGTTGTAAGAAAACTCACAAGGCTGAAGCTGAATTGTAAACATCAGTGCCTTGTGAGCAAATAATCTTAGAAAATAAGGACTAAAGCCCTTACTACGAACTTATTTATCTATCAATTTAAAATAAGCCGGAGTTTTGCAAATCCGGCTGAGTTTAATCAATCATCTATACGCAGTAGCTTGCGGTAAAACGGTTGTGAAAAATCGGTCACGCGATAACGTTTATAGTTGTCCATAAGTTCAATTAAAAAATTAATAAACTCGAAACTAGCCATCATCAGTTCATAACTTAGGTCAGCATTGCCATCAAACTGAATTCGGCAACGGGTTAAGTCTGAGGGTAAAGTAGCAACATTCCAAGAGGCGACAAAGGGGACATGTTCGCTGGCTTCGATCTTCCGATGTCCCTCCAAGACTCCTTTTTGATAAAGACTGATGGCATAGGGTAAGAAATTGCGCCTAGCGCCCTGAACATAAGGTAAGTAAACACTGGCTTGTTGTTGAGTTGCAGGCTGGAGTTGCTCAATAGACATAGTTAAATATTCCTCAAGTTAATTAGCAACTGGGGATATTAGTGGATGTTAGTAGTATTCCCCAAAGATGTGTCTAAAGCACATAGTGGTCAGTGAAGAAGGGAATAGGTTACAGGGTACAGATTATTCCCTATCACCTGTCACCTCTCCCTAATCCCAATACCAATGCCCCTTAAGAGTGCTGAGTAATGAGTGTTGAGTGCTGAGTGGGGAATTTCATTTCTTTACTCAGGACTGGGAACTCGGAACGGGCTAAACGCCCCGCTACCGCTAACGGAACTGTTTTGCCCCATGCCTAATAAATGAAGTTACTACTAAGAAATATTAAAATTTCGGTTACAATGATGCTGCATTAACTGTTATCGAATCTGGGAACGATAACACTAAAAATGTCTACTGTAAAGTGGTGTATGCCGTTAGTGCAGTTTTTCCCAACAAAAAGCTACTGCTACCTTGCTATTACTTTACCCAAACCGGAGTTCTCGTTAGAGAAAGTCCGACTCTACAAGCTTCCTGCCGAAGTGGCTATCAAAGGAATCAAGCTTCTGTCTAAGAGTAGTAAATGCGGTTAATATGAGGTAATTACGCACAGTGGCGGTGACAACAAAGGTAGTCCCAGTGGCTTTTGGCTTAGGGATAGCGGGTATTGCAGTTTGCCCATTCCGATTAATATCGGGAAAAGTAGCTTAGGGATATTTGTCCGTAAAATTACTAACTGTAGACAAATAGTGGTTTTTGAATCAAGCAACCTAACCTATGCCAGCGAATTCCTGGCCCGAAGAAGATTCTTATCAAGAGCTTGATCCGCTCAACTCCTTGTTGTCTGACCTATCAGTAGATGAGGAGTCAGTGTTAGAGACAGATTCTATGTCTCTACCATCCCGGTTTCAAGGTCGTAGAGGCAAAGCAGCTCTAGTCTTGACTATCGTCTGGAGTGGCACGATCGCTCTACATTTAGTTTCTTGGGCTTCCATTTTTATTCTAGGACTGACCACCATTCTAGGATTTCATGCTTTGGTGGTGGTGTTTACAAAATCCCGTCGCTATCCAAAAGAAATACAGGGAGATTTACCTTCTGTTTCGGTGCTAGTGGCTGCGAAAAATGAGGAAGCGGTAATTGCTAAATTAGTCAAAAATCTTTGTAATCTGGAATATCCAGGTGGGCAGTACGAAATTTGGATAATTGACGATCACAGCAGTGATAGCACGCCACATTTATTAGCGGAACTCGAACAGAAACACGACCAACTAAAAGTACTAAGGCGTTCAGCAGAAGCTACTGGTGGCAAATCGGGGGCATTGAATCAGGTATTACCGCTGACAAAGGGCGACATTATAGCAGTATTTGATGCTGATGCCCAAGTAACACCAGACTTGCTGCAACAGGTAATACCTTTATTTCAAAGAGAAAACGTGGGGGCGGTGCAGGTGCGAAAAGCGATCGCCAACGCTAAAGCAAACTTTTGGACTAAGGGTCAAATGGCCGAAATGGCACTTGATACCTGGTTTCAGCAACAGCGGACTGCCCTTGGTGGCATTGGCGAACTGCGGGGCAATGGTCAATTTGTCCGGCGTTCAGCCTTGGAAAGCTGTGGTGGCTGGAATGAAGAAACCATTACCGATGATTTGGATTTGACAATCCGTTTACATTTGGATAAATGGGATATTGAGTGTGTTTTCCATCCAGCGGTGCAAGAAGAAGGAGTGACAAATGCAGTTTCACTCTGGCATCAGCGCAACCGTTGGGCAGAAGGCGGTTATCAGCGCTATTTGGATTATTGGGATTTAATTCTCAAGAACCGGATGGGAACGCGTAAAAGCTGGGATTTGCTGATTTTTATGCTGATTATGTATATCTTACCGACAGCAGCAGTCCCAGATTTATTAATGGCGATCGCTCGTCATCGTCCACCCATGTTAAGTCCGATCACTGGTTTGTCCATTTCTATGTCGATGGTAGGGATGTTTACAGGTCTGAAGCGGGTACGTCAAGATCAAAAATTCCCACTTTCTACATATCTTACGATGCTGGTGCAAACCCTGCGTGGCAGTTTATATATGTTGCACTGGTTAGTCGTCATGAGCAGTACTACTGCCCGGATGTCGGTAAGACCAAAGCGCCTGAAATGGGTCAAAACCTTGCATACGGGGAATGGGGAATAGCCCCTTTGGAGAATTCAAAATTTAAAATTTAAAATTCAAAATGCAAAATTACCAAAAATAATTTTGCATTTTTTATTCATCATCAACTTCTGCTTCCTCTACCCATTCTGGTGTAGTTATGGAATCGGAGAATTCTGGGAAATCATCTGCAAAACGGATAATTTGCCCATTGAAAAATTCTGCTACACGTTGAGCTGCGATCGCTACTTCGTCAGGTTCCCAATCAGTTGCGGGTGTTTGTTTTGGGGGTGGAGGCAAAGTTTGCATCCCGTTTCCATTTGCTCCGTTTCCATTTGCCCCATTTCCATTTGCCCCATTTCCATTTGTCCCATTTCCATTTGTCCCATTTCCATTTTTTGCTGCTGTCGATGCTGGCGGTGGATTAGTTGGCTGCGGTACTGACGCTGGAGGCGAAATTTGCTGTTTGTAGCTAGGTGTGGGTGGTTGCTGAACGCGAGTAGAGTCTTTTGGCGGAGGATTTTTTTGGGCTGAGGTAGAGTTTGAAGAAATTCCTTTTTCTATATTTATCTGGATTTCACGCTGGAAAGTCTGCTGGAAAGCTGCCGTAATCATCGGTAGATAAGATTTTCCTTTGTCATACCATGCCTGTTTAATCGCAATTCGAGCCACAACACCGTCGAACTCAATAAGTTGGCTCATTTGACGCAGCATTTCTTGCCTTGATTTTGGCTGAAGGTTGGCAAGCACTTGTTGCCAAATCTGAGTTAAGTCATATTCTGCTTCGCCAACAACTTCTGAAGTTACTGGTTCAACATTCACCGATGGCACAGGAACAGCAACAGGTTCTGGAGTTGGCGGTGAAACTGAGTTAGCACCAGAATTGTGATTTGTTTGCTGTTCAACTGGGGGAGATGAAGTGACGGGCTGATTTTGGGCAGCCGCTTGATGATGGTTTAGAGAATTATGATTTGTTTGCGGTTCAGCTACAGGTACAGAAGAGACTGGGTGATTTTGGGCAGCCGCTTGATGATGGTTTAAAGAATTATGATTTGTTTTCGGTTCAGCTAAAGGTACAGAAGAGACTGGGTGATTTTGGGCAACTACTGGAGGATAGCTTGGAGATACAGCAGGTGTATTATTAACTCGTGGCGCGACACTTGGGGCTTGTGGCTGAATATTCGCCGTCGCACTGGGTAACAATCCTAGTAATGTTACCTCCAACCACAAACGCGGCTGAGTGGTATTTTTAATTTGTACTTCAGCTTCTCGCAAGTGTTTCTGTCCCGCCAAAATCACGCTCATATCGAAGTATTGAGCAAACTCAACCAACGCTGTCCAGGTTTGCTGAGTACAAGCAACTAAATCGTGGCGGTGAGGTGCTGTTTTAGCAATCAGTAAATCGCGGTAAAAAGCAGCGAGATTTTGCAGAATAGTTAGGGGTTCTCGACCACGATCTAGGATGTAGTGAGTACAGTCTAGAACTGCTTCGGGTTTATCTTGAGCGATCGCATTTAACAGCCCCAGCAAGTCCTGTTCGCTCACTGTACCAACTAAATCCCAAACTCGCTCTGGTGTGACTTCAGCCGCTAATAAACCCAATTGATCGAGTAGACTTTCGGCATCTCGCAAGCCTCCCTGAGAAAGTTGGGCTACCAGGGTGACAGCATCGGGTGAAATATGAATGTTTTCATAAGATGCGATCGCACTTAAATGCTTCACCATCGCCTCTAACTGAATGCGTCTAAAATCAAACCTTTGACAGCGCGAAATAATCGTTGGTAACACCCTTTGCGGGTCTGTTGTCGCCAATACAAAAACTACGTGTCTCGGTGGTTCCTCTAGTGTCTTAAGTAGCGCATTGAATGCCTGGGTACTAAGCATGTGGCATTCGTCGATTACATAAACCTTGTAGCGACACTGCACAGGAGCAAACTGGGCTTTTTCAATCAACTCGCGGATATTATCGACACCAGTGTTACTGGCGGCGTCTATTTCAATTACGTCTAAGGCATACCCCTTGGTGATCCCCTGACAAACCTCACATACACCACAGGGTTCAGCAGTGGGCTTATCACCTTTGAGACAATTGAGGGATTTGGCCAGAATCCGGGCACTAGAAGTTTTCCCCGTACCTCTTGGCCCGGTGAATAAGTAGGCAGGGGCGATTTTGGATGTGCCGATCGCGTTCGTGAGGGTGGTCGCGATCGCCTCTTGACCCACCAGTTCAGCAAAACTTTTGGGGCGATATTTGTGGTGCAGGGGTTCGTAAGACATGGAAAAATAGACTTCAATGCCTTTCAATGTTGATTAGTAGCACCGAGTCGAGTTTGGGATTCAATTATTTTAAACTCTCGTACCTGCTTTGTTGATCGATGTTGCCATAGCCCTTGCACTCAACTAGTGCCGTAAATTTTGACACTCAGGAAAGCAAGTAACCAGAGCTTATCCTCTACTATGATTTCAACATCAATGTATGGGAATTATAGCATATCACTTAGTACATTTGTTCTATATAAGAAAACTGGGAAGCAGAGCAGAATAACTCTTGACAAATGACAAGTGACTAATGACCAATGACTATACGTTTTATTGACTGAACTAACGCCATAGTCCAGTGCGATCGCTACAATTTTATAGATAAAGTAAAACTCGATGGTGCAGCAGATGCTCAAGCGGCTATTTCAATGGCTCAAAAAGCTTTTTCAGAGCTTGTTTGGTGGAAAACAGACTACCTCAAAATCTAGGGGAAATGTGGAAAAAGAACCAGCACCACCCTTGAGCGATACGGATCTGGAATTTCTCTTCAACGAACTGTTGCAAGGAGTACATCAAGCACGAGGGGAAGCATGGGCACAGAAGTGGCTGCATAATATCGAACATCGCATCACAACTCAAGAGTGGGTTGAGTGGTTAGGGCGCTTTGGCGACAGATTGCTCGCATCTCCGACACCTAATAATGAAATGGCTGCGCGGTTAGTGCAATTGGGTGAGTTAAACGTCGGAGAAATTGGAGATGTTGCCTATAATATCGGGATGCAGTTGTTGACACGCAATGAAGGCGAACCAGTTTGGGAATATGAAGGGCCAGATGCTTTTAGCACTACTCCTTTGTCCTCTGAGGTAGCTGCCCCAGTATCGGAGTCAGCAGATGCACCAGAGAACCTGCCAGAGGGAGAATACCAAACTGTCACCCTAGAACAGTTGTTTGTAATGTTACAGGAGGATGAAAATTTACGTCAGCAGATTGCTCAACAGCTGGCCGTTGAAACAGACGATCCACAAGTGCTTGTCCAGGCATTAATTAGTCAGTTATATCCTGACGGTCAATCGGCTACAGAGCAAACTGAAAATTAACTGCTTGCCAGAGTCAAATTCAAGAGTGAAATCTGGGAATTGTAACGTTGTAATGCTATGCTCTTGAAGATTTGTATATTTTTTGCTAACCTGCTACGGAAGCGCTGTCCGAATCTAATGGATTTTTACGTAATTGATGATTTTTTTAAGACAACGATGGCTACAATCTAGAAAAACAAAATCCAAGAGTGTGGCAGATGCTCAGGCGGATATCGCAGTCGCTTAAAAGGTTTTTAAAGCGCCTCATTGCAAGTAAACAGAATAGTTCTCTCAAGGGTGCGAGAGGACGCAATCTGGTGGGGGTACTACCAGAACTGACCAATGCGGATCTGGAACAATTGTTTATCCAATTGTTAGAAGGCGTGCATCAAGCACGAGGACGACAGTGGGCATTGAGGTATCTGCAACGGATCGAAAATCGCGTTCCGGCTGAACGTTGGATAGACTGGTTGGTGATGTTTGGTGAAAGCTTGCTAGCTTCACCTACACCAAATCCTCTTTTAGCAACACAGATGGTGCAATTGGGGGAACTTGGTGTTGGCAGAATTGGAGAAGTTGCTTATGACATTGGCATTCGGCTAATGCAAAACTTACCTACAGAAATAGAAGATTACCCTGACAATCAGGCACAAGATGATCTAGAAATCACTCCTGGGCAAGAACTGATCCGCGATTTGGGCGAACAGTTATGGAAGGATGATGAGTCAGATATAATCGAAACTACTCCTGGACAAGAACTGATCCGCGATTTGGGCGAACAGTTATGGGAGTATGATGAGCCAGATGTGGTAGAAACTACAACCGATGAAGAAATTATCCCAACTTCTCCTGGACAAGAGCTAATCGTTAGCTTTGGCGAACAATTATGGGAATATGATGTGCCAGATGTTGAACCAATAACGTCAGTACCTCAAAATGCCTCTTTTGAGGAGAGATCGCCCGAAAGCTTCGAGGAAGTGGTATGGGAATATGAAAGGGAAGACGCCCAAACCACAATACCAGAAAATATCCCTCTGCCCGCAGCGGAAGATTCAATCAGCTTGTTAACCGAATTGAGGTTTGACAAAGAAGAAGTTGTTGTTCAAATTACAACACCAGCAAATCTCCTTTCCACTAGACAAAAGACTGAATTAGCAACGTCTTCCTCGGTGGAAACCTGGGATAACGCTTTGACGAATTTAGAGCCAAATGTGGCTAATACTTTAGATGAGTTGTGGGTGAAGTTGGATCAAAGTACCAATTTAGTCCAGCAACTTGCTTCGGATTTGGCAGTTCAAAGCAGTAATTCCCCTGGTATTATTGAGCGACATAGCGATAATCCGATTACCCACGCTCAAGGGTGGTTTTACCAAGGTCTTCAGCAAGCGAAAACAGGCGATTTGCTAGGCGCGATCGCATCTTATGACCAAGCCATTGAAATGCAACCCGAATTCTCCGAATATTGGTTTAATCGAGGCTTAACGCTGTTCCATTTAGAACGTTTTGATGAAGCGATCGCGTCTTATGAAACAGCCATAGAATTGAAACCAGACTTCTACAAAGCTTGGTACAACCGGGGTGGAACTCTCGGAGAATTAGGATACTTTGAAGAAGCGATCGCTTCTTTTGACAAAGCTATAGAAATCAAGCCAGACTATCAAGAAGCGTGGTCTAGCAAGGGTTTGGCACTGCTGAAATTAGGTTGGCTACCAGAAGCGATTGCTAGTTATGACCAAGCGCTACAACTCGAACCAGAAGACCAGGAAAACTGGTATCACCGAGGCATAGCCCTAGCTGTCAGCGAACAATTTGCCGAGGCGATTATATCTTACGACAGAGCTATAGAAATTAACCCAGAGTACCACGAAGTCTGGATAGACAGGGGTGTAGTGCTGTTTAATTTAGGAAGATGGTCAGAAGCGATCGCCTCCTGGGATAAAGCACTTTCAGTTCAAGCTGATTTCTACTTAGCTTGGTACAACCGCGGTATAGCATTAGACAACTTAGGACGTAGAGAAGAAGCGATCGCCTCCTATCAACAAGCGATCACCATTAAACCCGACTTCCACTTAGCTTGGTATAATCAGGCAATAGCACTGTTTTATTTAGAACAATTTGCCGAAGCGATCGTCTGTTATGACAACGCTTTGCAAATCAAACAAGACTATTGGGAAGCTTGGATTGGTCGGGGAACTGCGATCGGTCATTTAGTTAATTATGACAAATTACTGAATTTGTCGAGTAGTATCATCGCGACAAATCCCGCCTTACAACAGGGCGGCTATGAAGGAAAATTAGCCAGCTACGAAGAAGGGTTAAGGCATCTACGGACAGATACCCATCCAGAAGGTTGGGGGAGATTGCATTTTGCGATCGCTAATACTTACTACGAAGAAGGTAAAAAACATACCAATACCCGCGATTATTGGCGCAAAGCTGCATCTGAGTACCATCAGGCGCTCTTAACTCTGACATTAGAATATTTTCCCCAGTTGCATTTAGAGGTTTTACAATCTCTAAGCAAAGTGTTGATGGGTTTGGGACAAACCACACAAGTTCAAGAATTGCTGCAACGTGGGACAGATTTATTGCGACAATTATTGAGTGAAGAAACTCGCTCAGACGAAAGTAAAAAACAGCTAGCTTTAAAATTTGCTGGCTTCGATCAATTGGCAGTTGACTTAGCTGTAGAGTCGGGTGATTTAGTAGAAGCTTGGGAAATTGCCGAACAAGGTAAAAATGCTTGTTTAAACTGGCTGCTTTCTGGCTGGAATCATAATATTTACTCGCCTTATTATGGCGCAATTCAACCACTATTCAATCCGACAACAGCAATTATTTACTGGCATATTAGTCCAGTCGCCCTACAAACATTTATTCTCAAAGACCAAGCCCCATCACCAATTCTCCTATTTACACCCATGCAAGATACTGGGGTAATACCTTTAGGAGAAGACGCTATTCGTCTCAATGAATTGCCTTTACCCGAAGCAGTGCAACGCCTAATTGAATTTGAAATTTGGCTAGAAGATTGGCATCAACAATACCAAGAATATCGCAGCACAGCCCACGACAAAGAAAGTAAAAGTCACCATTCTTGGCGAGTTGAGATGGAAGAGAAACTGTTGCAACTGTATGAAATCCTAAATATTTCCACAATTGCACAGGAACTCGAAGGCATCACCCAACTGGTCTTAATTCCTCATCGCGACTTGTACAGATTGCCCATTCATACACTTTTCCATCTTTCTTCGCCATCACCAGAAGAGTTACCCAACGTAGAATCAAATTTCAGCGTCACCTATCTACCAAGTGCCCAAATTGGTTTATCAATCAGAACTGAGGATATTTGGCAGTGGCAAAATAAGTTCTTACTCAGTGTTGAACATCCTGAAAGTACAGGTTATCCTACACTAAAATTTGCCAAGCTTGAGTCTGAAATTGTTAGTCAGATGTTCAATAATATCCAACGAATTCAGGGGGCAGAAGCTACGAAAAGTATTGTTGAAAATGCCCTATCTGATAATTATAATATCTTGCATTTTACGGGTCATGTCACTCATAATTTAGCTGAACCTAAAAAATCAGAATTAGCATTAGCAGGTGAAGACAGACTTTCTCTAGATGAAATATGCCAACAAAATCTAGATAGTTACAACCTTATTACCCTCTCTGCTTGTGAAAATTTAAGTACTAACAACTACACCATCAGCAGCGAATATGTAAGTTTAGTCAGTGGTTTTGTAACTCAGGGCGTACCTCATGTAGTGAGTACTCTGTGGAGTGTAGAATCTTCGGCTAGCGCCTTGGTGATGATCGAGTTTTACCGACGATTACAGCCGAATAAATCAGCAATTACTGCCTTAGCGGAAGCCACACGATGGCTGAAAGAACTAACTGCTGGAGAACTGACAAAATGGTATGAAGATATTTTGAATAATCTCCATCCAGAGGAAGTAAGAATTCAAACTTATTTAGCAACGCAGCTTTATAGAAATAGTAAAATGGCATCAGATAAACATCTTTATAATCATCCTTACTACTGGGCAGCTTTTACGATTACGGGTAAGCCGAATTAATCTTTTGAAACTTAATCAAAATAATTCGTAATTGATAATAACGTTCGATAGCGTTAGTGCAGCGTCTCTCCTCCTCTATGAGGTGCTATGCGTATATATTACATAAAGTCTAGTGATTTACCGTAAATTAAGATATAATTCTCGTCTCAATCAGTGGTAGCTAAAGTTTATGAACACTGTCTATGTTTCAGATTTAGACGGTACATTGCTTGGAGATAATGCAATTCTTTCTTTGTTAAGCAAGAAAGTCCTTCACGAACTCTTGCATCAAGGATTACAGTTTACTGTGGCTAGTGCGCGTAGCGTTGTTTCTATGCAAGTGATGCTGAAAGGTTTGAATCTTCCTCTACCGATTATCGAATTTAATGGTGCTTTTATTTCTGATTTGGATTCTGGCAGACATGAAATCATTAACTCTATTTGTCCTTCTGTAGTTGAAAGTATCTACAAACTTATCCTAGAGTTCGGCTGTGTTCCGTTTGTATCTAGTTTTAATGGCAGAGAAGATTGTGCCTACTATAAAGATGTAATTAACGACGGTATGCGATGGTATCTTAACGATCGCCTAACAAGCAAAGACCGAAGATGGCGAACAATTGAAGATTTGACGCATTCTTTTGGCGATCAAGTTGTTTGTCTGACCGTGATTGGGCACGCACAACAACTGCTCGAACTTCAAGGTGCGATTATTCAAAAACATGGAACTACCGTAGAGACACACTTGATCGAGAACCAATACTCTCCGGGGTGGTACTGGTTAACAATTCATGACTGCAAAGCTACTAAAGACCAAGCTATTCGGACTCTGGTAGAGAATTATGGGTTACAGGAAAGTGAGATTGTGGTCTTTGGAGATCAAATTAATGACATCAAAATGTTCAAAATTGCTGATCGTGCCATTGCAGTTGCTAACGCAGATGCCGAACTCAAGCGTTACTCGTCATTGGTAATTGGCTTAAATACAGAAGACAGCGTGGTTAAATACATTAGTCAGGATTGGTCGAACAAGTGTGCTATAAAATCGGACTCTGACATACGCTAGCATCGTTGAGGCTGCTATTTTGATGGAGATGCGATCGCTCGGTAATACTTTCAAGAAATATTAAGCGGTCAAAAATTACTCTTAATAGTACTGAGAGGATGAAAATTAAGCCGAAAGTAACGCTTGCAGACCATTTTGCAGCAATGCAAGACGCACGAGTTGAGCATACAAAACGGCATAGATTAATTGATATTATTCGGACTTGATAATTACGAATTAGTAATTATTTGATCGAGATGATAATACTTCTAAATTCGCTTATCAATAGTGTTTGAGATGCACTTACCTTAGTATGGTAAATAATGATCAACGGGTGTATAAGGAGGTTTATTATGCCAGACGTTCGGTTTGATAAATACTATCGTTATGAAGAATTAACACGCATTCTGCACAGTTATGCGAAAGAATTTCCCCAACTAGTACGCATAGAAAGCATTGGCAAGAGTTACGAAGAACGTGACATCTGGCTATTGACAGTTAGCAACTTTACCACTGGCGCACATCAAGAAAAACCTGCCCTCTGGGTTGATGGGAACATTCACGCCACTGAACTAGCACCGTCAAGTGTTTGTTTATACCTATTGCAAACATTAGTGACAGCTTACGGTACTCACCCAGAAATTACCCGTTGTTTGGATACCCGCACCTTCTACATTTGTCCCCGTGTTAATCCTGATGGTGCGGAGTTGGCATTGGCTGACAAACCGAAATTTATTCGCTCCGGTACTCGCCCTTATCCCCATGATGAGGAAGGCAACGATGGGTTAGTAATGGAAGATATCGATGGTGATGGTCGGATTTTACTGATGCGAATCCCCGATGCTAATGGGGCTTGGAAAGTCTGTCCAACTGAACCACGCCTGCTGATACGACGCGAACCAACAGAAACAGGTGGTCAATATTATCGCGTACTACCAGAGGGAAAGATAGAAAATTATGATGGAGTTCAGATTAAAATTCAGCCTTCTAAGGAAGGGCTAGATTTAAACCGGAATTTTCCATTTTTGTGGCGGCAAGAATCTGAGCAATCGGGGGCTGGTTCTTATCCTACATCTGAAACAGAAGTGCGATCGCTTGTTCAGTTTATCAGTACACATCCTAATATTACAGGAGCGATCGCCTTTCATACCTTTAGCGGTGTTCTTATCCGTCCCTACACCCACTTGAGCGATGACGAATTCCCCGTCAATGACCTCCGCACTTATCAACGCATTGGCGCTAAAGGTACTGAACTTACTCAATACCCAGCTATCTCCGCCTTTCATGATTTCCGCTATGACCCCAAAGACGTAATTACAGGTACATTCGACGACTGGGCATATGAATATCAAGGTCTATTTGCCTGGACAGTAGAAGTCTGGAGTCCGCAACGCCAAGCTGGAATCACTGATTACAAATACATTGATTGGCAGCGAGAACACTCTGTAGAAGATGACTTGAAATTACTACGTTGGAACGATGAAAAACTTGCGGGTAAGGGCTACATAGATTGGTATCCCTTCGAGCATCCCCAACTCGGTCAGATTGAACTAGGCGGCTGGGATACCATGTACGCTTGGACAAATCCACCCCCTGAATTTCTGGAGAAAGAAATAGCCCTCTTCCCAGAATGGCTAGTTTGGCATCTGTTAATATCTCCGCGTTTAGAGATTTACGAGG
Organism: Nostocales cyanobacterium LEGE 12452; assembly: GCA_015206945.1. Taxonomy (GTDB): domain Bacteria; phylum Cyanobacteriota; class Cyanobacteriia; order Cyanobacteriales; family Nostocaceae; genus Nostoc. Next base: position 28,611 of record JADEXV010000054.1, read on the forward strand.
CCAGTGTCCACAGCTTGGGTGATGATACTTATCGGGTGCAATTAGTTGTGCATAATACAGGCTGGTTGCCCACCAACGTCACCCAAAAAGCTTTAGAAAAAAAGCTGGTGCGGGGCTGTATCTGTGAAATTGAACTGCCTCCTGGGGGAACTTTGGTAACGGGTAAGCCCCGTGAAGAGTTAGGTCAATTAGAAGGACGAGCCTATAAGCCTTCAACTCCCATTAGGCGGCACAACGATCCTACCAAGGATCGGGCGAAGGTGGAATGGGTGGTGCGTGCCCCTTCAGGTAGTACAGTTAAACTGCTAGCCCGCCATGAACGCGCTGGAGTTATTCGCACTGAATTGACATTCCCATAATTTTGACATTTGAAATTGTCAAAAATTCCCTTAATAAGTAAGTTGGCCCAATAAAACTAAACTATGTGAAGAGAAGTAAACTAGACTAAAACTTTCTTTCCTCCTGCTTCCTGCCTGGTTGTTGAGCGTAGTCGAAACACTGCCTCCTGCCTTATCGCAACGATAAATTTTTACGCCGAACTACAGCTTTGTCTAAACCGATAATTACTGTTCGCCTAATTACACGCGACGAACTTCCCCAACTTTTGGCTTTATATAAGCATCTAAATCCTGTCGATGCACCTCTACCGACTGATGATGTTTTACAATCTATTTGGAATGTGATTTTACATGATCCCCGTTTGTATTACATCGTAGCTGATGTTGATAACCAGCTAGTAGCAACATGTAATTTAACTATTGTTCCAAACTTGACGCGTGGCGCACGTCCATACGGCATTATTGAAAATGTTGTCACCCATCTCGATTTTCGACAGCAAGGATTTGGTACACAAGTGCTGCATTATGCCTTAGCTTTAGCATGGCAGCAACAGTGCTATAAAGTGATGCTTCTAAGCGGATCAAAAAACGAGGAAACGTTGCACTTCTATGAAAAAGCAGGATTCAAGCGTGGACTAAAAACCGGATTTGTTGCCCTACCTCCACAAGAGTTGTGAGCAAAATTGTATAGATTAGCCAGCTTCCAAAAATCCTAGTTTATCTTTGGATTTGTTTTTATCAAATAGTCTTTTGAAAAAAAATAATTCTTAGCCAAAAATCTTGGGGCAATCAGGCTCGAAAATTTTGATTGCGATCGCTAATTTTCAGTCTAGTATTTGAAAATTTACCATTAAGGACAACTATCTAAAGAGTGAAAGTTTTTTCTCAAAATCCAACCCTGAGTTAGTTGTATAATTTCGATTAAAAAATAATAATACATCATATCGCTCAAGAGACATTTTATTTATTAAATCTTGCTAAAGATCATGATACATTTAGTTTGACGGCATGAACCCTCCTCGGCAATTATAAAGAGATGGCTATTAAAGGCCAATTATTTTACTGCTTGACTGGAATTTTAAAACTGATAAAATCGCCTACCTGCATTAATTATCTTTATTGTTGCAACAGAAGAGATTACCACAGTATGCCTGCCTCTCTTTAGTGCGATCTCCGGTTCTTTAAAAAACAAACAAATAGGAGTCCGATACTACATAATGTGGTAAACATTTGGATAAATGTTATGAGATATTCAGAGCAGCTACTCATAATGTCCCACATTTGAACTTTCCAGAGTTAACGGGTTTATTTTGGTTTCCATATCTAGGCAAACCAAATAATCGTCTGGATATTTGTATTCACTTAACCTTGCATCCAGTATTTCCCAATAGTCAACCCAAGAAATTGAAAAGAGGATATTTCCATGTCTAGTTTGTCTCGTTGGTCATCAACAAAGGTTGCTTTGCTAGTTTTGGGAATGACAGCTGCTACAATAACTCCCATCGTAATTTCTGCCCCAGCTTCATCTCAAACTCCTGTTCCATCTGCGACACCATCACCAGCGACACCATCACCTACTTCAACAGTTAACCTATCTGATGTTTCTTCAGATTATTGGGCGCGTCCCTTCATTCAAGCCCTAGCTGAGAATAACGTGATTAGTGGCTTTCCTGATGGTACTTATAGACCAAATCAGCCTGTAACCCGTGCTGAATTTGCTGCCTTGATTCAAAAAGCTTTCAGTAACCAAAACCGAGTCCGGCAATTAAGTGCAGGTGGATTTAGTGATGTTCCTGCTAACTACTGGGCAGCTGCGGCAATTCAAAACGCCTACGAAACCGGATTTTTGGCAGGCTATCCTGGGAATGTGTTTAGACCAAATCAAGAAATTCCTAGAGTGCAGGGGATCGTTGCTTTAAGTAGTGGCTTAGGTTTAACTGGTGGCGATACAAGTACTCTCACTAATTACTACAACGATGCCTCAGCTATCCCTGAGTATGCTGTTGGCAGTGTGGCAGCAGCAACAGTAGGTAATCTTGTTGTCAACTACCCGGATGTAAAACAACTCAATCCACAACAGTCTTTGACTCGTGCTGAAGCAGCAGCACTTTTATATCAAGCTTTAGTTAGACAAGGACGGGTGCAACCCATTGCTAGCAATCTTCCAGCTAGTCAGTACGTTGTAGCTGGAACTCCCGCAAGTACTGATATTGTTTCTCTGGCAGCATCTAGTAGTTCTTTTACAACTCTGACTTCTTTATTAAAGACAGCCGGTCTATCAGATATTCTTCAACAGCCAGGCCCTTATACAGTCTTCGCTCCTACCAATGATGCATTTGCTGCTTTGCCTGCTGCTACCTTAGAACAGTTACAGCAACCAGAAAACAGAGAAGCGTTAGTTAAGATTTTGAGATATCATGTGGTTCCCGGTGCGGTAACTGCTAGTCAACTCTCGGCAGGGGAATTGGCAACCGATGAAGGAAGACCTGTAAATATTCAAATCGATTCCGCTAACAGTCAAGTCTCGGTGAATAATGCCAGAGTTCTCCAGGCAGACGTTAAAGCTAGCAATGGTGTCATCCATGCAATTAACCAAGTCCTGATTCCGCCTGATGTTAACATCAGTCAGTTAAATCAGCCACCAGGAAGCACGGACGGAACACCCGATGTTACAGCAGGTAGAGCTACTCGTGGTGGCAGAAGCTATATCGGTGGTGGTGGTAATATTGGTTTGAGCGGCAACGATACAGCTTTGAGCGATAGTAACTTTGCAGTAATCAGTAAAGTTGGACTGACAAACTATTTATCAGTTAGACCATCAGTAATCTTTGGGGACGATACAATATTTTTGGTTCCCCTAACTTTAGATTTTTCTCCACGGTCAGCAGGTAGCGTGGGTGAACGAAGCTTTGCTATATCTCCTTTTATAGGTGCTGGCGTAGCAATTGAAGCTAATCTCGATACTGACATTGGATTACTGCTAACTGGTGGTGTGGATCTTCCTGTAGGTTCTCGATTTACGGTGACAGGTTCCGTAAATGCTTCTTTTCTGGATGATACTGATGTAGGGCTACTATTAGGAGTTGGCTATAACTTCTAAATAAATAGAAGCAGAACACACAATAAGGGCGCACAATTAGTTGTGCGCTCTTGCCGTATTAAGGTCGCTTGATTGCTAAAGTAAGTCCATCGGCGATGGGGACAAGGGAGAGGGTGATGCGTTCGTCATAATGTAACTTCTCGTTCAGCGCCCGGATTGCTTGGGTGCTTTCATCTTGATTTTGCTCATCAGCTACTTGTCCAGACCATAAAACATTATCGATCGCAATCAATCCACCTGGACGAATTAATTGCAGCGATCGCTCATAATATCCATCATAATTTTCTTTATCAGCATCAATAAAGCCAAAATCAAAAGTTTCGGCTTGCCCAGTTGCCAATAGCCGATCTAAAGTTTCCAAAGCTGGTGCTAATCGTAGATCGATTTTATCGGCAACCCCAGCTTCTTGCCAATATCGTCGAGCGATCGCAGTAAATTCTTCACTCACATCACAAGCGATAATCTTGCCATCAGCCGGTAGTGCCAAAGCTACAGAAAGTGAGCTATAACCCGTAAATACTCCAACTTCTAGGGTTTTCTTCGCTCCAATTAACTGCACTAGAAGGCTCATAAACTGCCCTTGTTCTGGTGAAATCTGCATTCCACTCCGGGGATGATTGGCGGTTTCTTGGCGCAACTTCTTAAGAATCTCTGGTTCCCGCAGCGAAACGGATAAAAGATAATTGTAGAGTTGATTATCAAGACCTATAGACTGTTTTGGCATGGTAAATGAGAGAATCGAGAGAATCTACAGTTATACTATCGCTGATAAGTGGAATCTCAGGAATAACATGGTGCGGTTAGTTTTGACAGCAATATTGCTGGTGCTAGTGACAGCTTGTGGCAGTATTGGACTGCTACCAACTAGCGATTTAGTGCAAAAAGCGATCGCACTTGGGCTAGAACAAACTCAACAAAAACTTAACCAACAGTTGGATCTAGATTTTCAAGGATTTGAAATCAAGCGGCTATCAATTACCCAGGAACAACCTCTGACGATTGAAAATTTACCAGCTTTTCACGTTCGGGGAACCTACGATTTGATTGTTAAGCTACCAAAGCGACGCTTGACGCAACCACAACAAGCATTTGATGTTTACCTGCAAATTCAGCAAGAAGGTAAAACTTGGCGATTGCTGCTACCAGAAAAAGGTAGTAAAAATACTCAATCAATTTGGCGTAGCTATCTCATTCAATAGCTGGTGTGTGCAACTAGAAAAACCAGCACAATAATTTACGTATAACTGCTAGGGTAAAGTCATGATCGAGGTGATAGTTTCACCGGAGACAGGGTAAGATGTATATCAACTTTTTCATCAGTTCTATTATTGGAATTGTGGTTCCGGTGCTGGTGGCTTTTGGCTTACTGCAATGGTTGCACATACCTACAGGTAACTTTCTTGATTGGGTGATTGGTGGTGCTAGTTTTTGGTGGCTGTTGGTAATTGTTACCGTACCGTGGAATGTGCATTTTCAAGCCAAAGAAGTCTTAGCAGAAGCAGCACAATCAACTGAGAAAGGAATTCCAGTCGATGAGAAACAAGTGAAGTATGTCACAGTGTTGGCAAAGCGATCGCTCTGGGTTGCTATTGCTTTACACTTATTCTCAGCCGTTGGTCTTTATACCCTTGCTGTTACTGGTATTAGTACGGTTGGATATATAAGTTCTGGTGCAGCTTTATTATTAACAATTTTGCGTCCCGCGATTCGCGCTTATGAGTATTTATATGCGCGGTTAGCGATGATTCGCCAAGAATGGAAGTATCCGCGCGAAGATATTTTTGAACTGCGCGATCGCTTCTCTATATTGGAACAAAAAATCCAGTCATTGGAAGATCAACTCAACCCAGAACAACCCTATTCTTTATCCGCAACTCAACAACGTTTTGCCGAAGAAACTCGCAGAGATTTAGCCCGGATTGCGGCTAACTTGGAAGAATTACGGGCGACAAATCAAACAGAACATGAGCGTTTGGGGAGAGAAGCCAGAAATGCGATCGCGCAACTTTCCACTGACGGGCAATTTCTGGATCATGTCCGCGAAATTATCCGATTTTTTAAGACAGCTTAATGATTGCTTTAATAGCTACAGCTATAACAGTTATCGTTTACATGAAGTACATCTTTCAACCTCAACCCCAACCCCTCTCTTTACTAAGGAGAGGCGAGTGTTTGCGTCAGCAAATATGGGGTGAGGTTCCGACTGTATATGTTATAACTTTGTACGAATGATGATTAGTGAAGCTCACATAACTTCAGGAGTACTCACAGTGAATCAGATACAACTGACTTTAGGTATTGGTTACTTATTAATGACATGCTATTTTTTAACTAATTGGTTAATATTTTCCCTACGTCATACTGCTTCCAATCCAGAAGATAAATTTTTATCGTTTGTGATGTTTGTGATGACAACTATCTTCTGGCCTCTGATGATTCCGATATCTTGTTTAGAAATGGTTCAACAAAAGCGAATAGACTTTAGTAAAATGATTCCTGTTCTGTTAGCAATATTTGTATTTAGTATTTCATATTATTTGACCGAATAATTCATAATTAATCTTCAGGAATTGCATATATATAAAGAGAAGCCGAAGTGTTAACTTATAACCCTCCGGCTTCTTTGTGTACAACTACCTTAACTTCTTAGGCAGTCTATTTATTGGATTTGGAATTTCCTAACGGCGTCTGCTGCCAAAACCAGTTGAGCGACGAGGTGCTGAACTACGCCCACTACCAAAACCACTACCAGAATTGCGTCTAGGTGAAGTCGCTCTACCAGAGGGCTGCAAGGTGCTGCCACCAAAACCAGAACCAGAAGGACGGTTATTACCTGTAGTGCTACGCGGTGTATTGCGTATATTTGTATTTCCAGGATATGACCTTCTAATTGTCCCTGTATTACGGAATGCAGTGCGATTTCTCACGGCTGCTGGTTGCGTGTTGTACCGAGTTTGGTAGCTTTGAACTGCTTGGCCATAGCTTCCGCCATATCCACCGAAGCCACTTAATCCTTGTCCTGGTTGATAAACAGGGGGTACATAATACTGGGGTCTAAACAACATACTACCAATTGCCTGTCCCGCCAAACTACCAGCCACAGACCCAGCAAATGGTGCCCAGAAGCTATTTTCTCGACGGACTACAACCGTCTCTTGTTGTCCGGTTTGGGGATTGGTTTTATTCTCAGTAACGTTGTGGACGTAATCTATTTTAAAGTCTTCCGTTAGATATAAAATCGGTTGTCCTTTTTCTACCTTCAGATAGGTCTTCTTACCTTGCTTGATTTCATCATCAGTTAACCGTGCCATTTGCAAATTTTCGGTTGCAAAGGTTGGGGGATTATTGTTAAGTAAAAACAGGCTATACTCACCAGTTGCATCGTCATAAGTAGCTTGTTGTATTTTATACTCACCATCACCCAGCTTTGTGTTAGTAGAGGTTTGGCTAACGTTCTTAGCAGGAGGAGTAGTTTCGTTTCCCCCACCACAAGCGACAGTTGTGACACACAAACTCAGAGCTAAAAAAACGGCTGTAAATTTACGCACTATGGTCATGATCATTGGATTATTGTCCTATCTCTGAGCTTAACAATTTATCGATACGAGTAGTAAGTACGGACTACCCAACAAATTACAAAGGAATCAATTCTGGATAATATTGCAACAGTTGATCGCTAGTGAGTTCATCGCCCAACTGTGCTGGAGAGAAATGCACTTGGATTGCCTTTAATCTATGTTTATAATGTAAATTTATCAATGCTTTCAATCCTTCCTTGAGTGCCTGAACGTTAGAAAGATCGGTTTCCAAATCTGGTACTTCTCCTTCATAAGCTACTGTAATCATCACAATGATGTTGCGGGTTACAGGTATAGATAAAGGTTCATTCAATCCAGAGTCCGAACTGTAATTTGGTTCGCTGAGATATCTTTCGGCAGAGTCAGTAAATAATTCATTCACATAATCCCCCGCTTCGCCCTCATTAAAAAATACATCACCTTCGTTGGCAGCAGAAAGCCAATATTCATCATATTGCAGCAGGGTTTGGCTAATTTCTACCAATCCTTCTCCCAAAACTTCTAAATCACCATCGGCATCGATCGCATCTCGTCCAGCACTATTCAATACTCCCAGAATTGGCGCTACTTCACCTCCCCCTAAGTGCAGAAATAGGCGAAACACTACATATCGAGTTCGACCAATCATTTTATTAAAAATATTGCTCATTTTTTCCTCCAAAATTTTGTTTTTGTCATTTGTCATTGGTCATTAGTTCAATACCCAATACTTCGACTTCGCTCAGTACAAGTGCCCAATGCCCAATCCCCAATCCCCCATAACTAATGACTAATATAATGAAATCCTTTAACAAAATCTATAATTATATCTAATGAAGGTAATATATTTTTTGTTGAATCACTGGATATATCATAAGCTGAAGCATTGAGAGCAGAACGATTAATAAATCTTTTTCCAAAGTTGGGCTGGTCATAAACAATCAAAGTGTGGGCACTGGAATTCGTTAAAACCATTTGGGTTGGGGCTTTACAAAAATTTAATTTTGCGGCTACTTAAATATTTTTTTTCATCTGTTTAATTGTTGTAG
>JADEXV010000426.1 GCA_015206945.1 Nostocales cyanobacterium LEGE 12452
GGAATCAAGGTTCTCTCACAAGAGTTAGAACACTACCAAACTTTCTGGCAACCTTCCGAAACTCTACCTAAATGGGATATCACAATTTTCCCCGTTTAATTGGTATCTTATTTTCTTGCAAATCCCTTACTGCCCTACAGCAGGTAGTTTACGGTGTGAAAGAATACAACCGCTTGCAAGGAAATAGCACTGCGTTTGATAGCGCAGTTGATAGTGTCAACTTCTGTAATGACGGCAAGACGATCGCTTCAGTAAATCAGAAAGGTATCATTAAACTCTGGGGCTTAGACGGTAATGAACTCGCCACCATCAATGGGCATAGTGCTGATGTTAGCAGCGTTAGCTTCAGTCGCAACTGCAAGATGGTAGCTTTGGGCAGTAGAGACAGAACCATTACACTTTTGAGCTTAGATAGCAAAAAATTTATTACCCTCAAAGGTCATAGTACTGTTGTTACTAGTGTCAGCTTCAGTCCTGACGGTAAGCTGCTGGCTTCGGGAACTGAAGATGGTATCATCACACTTTGGGGCATCAACGGCAACCTCATCTGGACACACCAAGGGCATAGCGCTGAGGTTGATAGCGAGAATGTTAACATTGGGGCAGTTCGGAGCATTAGCTTCAGCCCCGATGGCAAAACGATCGCTTCAAGTGGGGACAGTACTATTAAACTTTGGAGCCTAGATAAGAAGTTAAAGGCCACTTTCCAGGGATCTGGGTATATCAGTTTCAGCCCTGACGGCAATATGCTCGTTTCGGCAAATAATGTCAATATAACACTATGGAATCTCAACGGCAACCCATATTGGACGCGTCGGGTAAATAGCGACTCACGAATGAGCGTCAGTTTTAGCCCTGATGGCAAGACGATCGCTTCGGCAAGTCGTGACGGCACTATCAAATTTTGGAGCTTGGACGGGACGGAACAAGCCACCTTCAATGGGCATGGTGGTAGTGTTAATAGCACTAGCTTTAGCGTTGACGGCAAAACATTGGCTGCGGGGAATGAAGATGGCAGCGTTAAACTTTGGAGTTTGTCGGGCGAGCCATTAACAATACTTAAATTGGATAGTTCAATCAATTGCTTTAGCTTTAGCCCAGATGGTAAGACAATTGCTTTAGGTGGCTTCAAGAAAGTCACAATCTGGAACTTGGATGGCAAGAAACTCAAGACGTTCGAGGTAGCTTCAAATACCCCAGAAAGTGAGAGCAGTGGTATGGTTGACAGCCTCAGTTTCAGCCCCGACGGCAAGAGCTTGGCTGCGTCTGCTAACCTGATTATCCAACTATGGAGCTTGGAGAACGGGAAGGAACTTTGGAAGCGCCCAGAAAATGGCGAAAATTACAGTAGTTCGTTCACTAGCGTCAGTTTCAGCCCAGATGGCAAGATAGCTACACCTGGTCGAGGCAAATTGCTCAAGCTCTTTAGCTTAGACGGCAAGGAACTTAAACCACTCACGCTTGAGGGGTATAGTGGTCATGACTTCAGCTTTAGCCCGGATGGCAAAACCCTGGCTGTAGCGAATAATGACAATACTATCCAACGCTGGAGTACAGCGGACGGCAAGCCACTCCTGTCGCTTGGACATCCGGCTAAAACTATACAAGGAGGTAAGGTTCAGGCTACAAGCATTAGTTTCAACCCTGATAGCAAAATCCTGGTTTCGGGAAGTGATAATGGCATCATCAGACTCTGGAACTTGGAAAATAGTGAACTCATCAGGCCGTTCAATGGACATACAGCCAAAATCAATAGTGTCAATTTTAGCCCTGATGGCAAAGTCCTGGCTTCAGGAAGTGATGATCGCACCATCAGACTTTGGGACTTGAACGGTACGGAACTAGCCCAAATTAAGGGGTACGACGGCAGTAGAGCCTACTTTAGCCCAGATGGAAAAACCCTGGCCGTGGTGAGTCGTGACACTGTTACCCTTTGGAACATAGATTTAAATGATTTATTGAGGCGCGGGTGCGATCGCGCACATGACTATTTGCAGAATAACCCTAATGTGGAGAGCGATCGCCATCTTTGTAACAATGTACCACCAACTGCTGCAAATCCCAACAACTAGGTTCAGGTGAGAGCGCTCGCTACCTGAAAAAATCTCGATCTCGCGCAACTGCAAACATCCCAAAGGTCTTTCTCTATGTCCAAGTACGAGTTTCAGCGCAACTTCACAGTAGTTATTGGTATTAATAACTACTTAAACGGCATTCCAGAGTTAGAGACACCTGTCGCCGACGCTCAAAAACTCGCCAAAATTCTCCAAGAAAATTATCAGTATGAGGTGCAAATATTACTAAACGAAAAGGCAACATTGGAAAAGTTAAATTCTCTGTTGGAGGACTTCAAGCGAAAAACACTACGTTTACCTGATAAAACGGTACAGTTAGAAGAAAATGACCGTTTAATATTTTACTTTGCTGGACATGGAATAGTCCCCGCAGATGGACTGGAAAAGACAGACAATTTAGGAGGCTATTTAGTACCCCAGGATGCTAGAGGAGATATTCTTCTCCAGAAGCAAATAGAAATTAATACAATTCTATTGCCCATGCAAACATTGCATGATGCACTAGCAGAATTACCTTGTCGTCATTTGCTAATTATACTGGACTGCTGCTTTGCTGGGGCATTTCGGTCGAGTTTCTATCGAGAAATTGTAGCTGCGCGAAAAGTCTACAAACAACGGTATGATCGCTTTATTCAAGATAGAGCATGGCAAGCGATCGCATCTGCTGCTCATGATCAAAAGGCAATAGATTATCTAGGTTGTTTTGGACAGCGAGGAAGTACAGGCAAACACTCACCCTTTGCTGAAGCTTTGTTTGATGGTTTGCTTGGTGCTGCCGACACAACCCTACGAGAAGGTGATGGTATTATTACCGCAACTGAACTTTATTGCTACCTTCGAGATCAAGTTGAGGAACTAACCGATAAATATGATAAACGCCAAACTCCTAGTTTATTTCCCCTGAAAAAGCATGACAAAGGCGAGTATATCTTCTTACTTCCCAACTTTGACCAAAACAAGTTAGCAGATGCTCCAGCACTTAACGAAGAAAACAATCCTTATCGGGGTTTAAAAAGCTACGAAGAAAAACATTCTCTGTTGTTCTTTGGCAGAGATGAACTTGTAAAAGAACTATCTGACCGAATTTGTCAAACCGATAACCTCCTCACCGTAGTTTTGGGTATTTCTGGTTCTGGAAAGTCAAGCCTAGTGAAAGCTGGACTCATTCCTTATTTACGAGAACATCATAACCATGAATGGCACATCATACCGACAATCCGCCCAGGTGAGTATCCTTTCACTTCTCTGGCAGAGGCGCTTGTAGAAAATTCTGAGACAAATAGCAATACCATTGCCAATTTACGAGGGTTCAACGCCTGTAGAAACGGGATGAATGCGACCTAAAGCAGTAAGCTTGGCAAAAATCTGGGTTAATAAAATAGGCTCCGGGATTTCGGGAAGCATTTTTAA
>JADEXV010000055.1 GCA_015206945.1 Nostocales cyanobacterium LEGE 12452
ATACTAATGTATGATTTTGCGATTATAGGTGGGGGAATAGTTGGACTCTCGACAGCGTTGGCTTTAGGAAAACGCTATCCCAATGCCCGTATTTTAGTACTAGAAAAAGAGAGCCAATGGGCATTTCACCAAACTGGCAATAATAGCGGGGTAATTCATTCTGGTATTTATTACAAACCAGGGAGTTTCAAAGCTAAATTTTGTCGTGATGGTTCTCGTTCAATGGTAGAATTCTGCCAAGAGCATGGAATTGACCATGAAGTTTGTGGTAAGGTAATTGTTGCAACTGAAGAACAAGAGCTACCACGCTTAGAAAATCTCTACCAACGCGGCTTAGACAATGGCATAGAAGTCCAGAGAATTAGCCCCGAAGAAGTCAGGGAAATTGAACCTCACGTAAGATGTGTAGGTGGAATTCGGGTATCTTCAACTGGTATTGTGAATTACAAGCAAGTTTGTTTAAAATATGCCCAGCTAATTCAACAGCAGGGTGGAGATTTGCACCTGAATACAAAAGTCCTGAAAATCTCTCCAAGTGGTAAAAATCAGGTACTGCAAACAAACAAAGGTAACTTTGAAACCCGCTTTGTAATTAATTGTACTGGATTGCATAGCGATCGCACCGCCAAGCTAGGGCAAGTTGAACCCCAAGCAAAAATTGTGCCATTCCGGGGAGAATACTACGAACTCACCCCAGAAAAACGCTATCTAGTCAAAACACTAATCTACCCAGTTCCCAATCCAGATTTCCCCTTCCTGGGTGTCCACTTTACCCGGATGATTGATGGTAGCGTCCATGCAGGGCCAAACGCGGTTCTATCCCTCAAACGCGAAGGTTACAAAAAAACCGACTTTGACTTACGGGATTTTCTGGAAGTCATCACCTATCCTGGTTTCTGGAAGTTAGCAGCTAAACACGCTGATGAAGGCATTCAAGAAATTATTCGTTCTTTTAGCAAAGCAGCCTTCACCAGAAGTTTACAAAAACTAATTCCCGAAGTGCAAGCAGAAGACTTAGTTCCCACCCATGCAGGAGTTCGCGCTCAAGCCTTAATGAACGATGGCAAGCTTGTAGACGACTTTTTGATTGTTTCCGGTCAAAACTCCATTCATGTTTGCAATGCTCCTTCTCCAGCGGCTACGTCTTCTCTAGAAATCGGCAAAGCACTTGTGGCAGAAATTCCCCAACTTTCGCATCTAGAGAGTGTAGTCACTGCATAGATATCATAGTTATTATTTCCGGGACTGCTGACGTAAGGGATGAATCTTGTATAGTGGGCATCTTTCTTTGCCTGCCTCGAAATACAAGGGACGAGTAAGATACCCATCCCACAACAAACAAAAAAGTGTCGTGCATCAATTAAGAACCGCTATAGAGTGCTGCTACCCAATGGGTTAATCGGCAAACTATGTAATGACTTTATATATAGCGTTTCTAGGTTGAGTCCAATGACCTCTAACCTAAAGAAAAGGGGCAAGATTCAAAGCCTCTCTCCTTTTAGGAGAGAGGTTTGGAGAGAGGTCAAGTTATTGCATACACACTAAAAATATAGCGGTTCCCTTCTAGATGCAACACACTTTAGGGCGTACATCTATGCGTCCAGCTAAACGAAGAATTTAACTCATCAACACAATACAAAGGAATTAACCACAATGAAAATATTAGTAACTGGAACAGAAGGCTATCTAGGTTCATTATTACCGCCTCTGCTAATCGAACGAGGACATGAAGTTATTGGTCTAGATACCGGCTTCTATAAAGTTGGTTGGCTTTACAACCCTAGTGGAGTCACACCCAAAACCCTCAACAAAGATATCCGCAACATCACCCCTGATGATTTGGAAGGTATTGAAGCCATAGTTCACATGGCAGAACTCTCCAACGACCCAGCCGGACAATTAGCACCTAATATTACTTACGAAATTAATCATGTAGGTTCAGTTCGTCTAGCTAGTCTGGCTAAGGCTATGGGTGTGCGTCGCTTCGTATATATGTCTTCGTGCAGTGTCTACGGTGTTGCAACCGCAGGTGATGTCACAGAAGAATCCTCAGTTAATCCCCAAACAGCCTACGCAGAATGCAAAACTCTCGTAGAAAGAGATGTCAGACCACTAGCTGACGATGACTTCTCTCCCACCTTTATGCGGAATGCAACAGCCTTTGGTGCTTCTCCCAGAATGCGCTTCGATATTGTTTTAAACAACTTAGCTGGCTTGGCATGGACTAGCAAAGAAATCAAAATGATTAGTGATGGCACACCTTGGCGGCCATTAGTCCATGCATTGGATATTTGCAAAGCAATAGTCTGCACCTTAGAAGCACCACGAGACATTGTACATAACCAAATCTTCAACGTGGGAGATACAGCAAATAACTATCGCGTTAAAGAAATCGCGGAAATTATTGCTGATGTTTTCCCAGATTGTAAATTGTCCTTTGGTGACAACGGCGCAGATAACCGCAGCTATCGCGTATCCTTCGAGAAAATCAACACAATCCTACCCGGATTTAAATGTGATTGGAATGCCCGACTTGGTGCCCAGCAGCTATTTGATTTATTCAGTCAAATACACATGGCTGAAGATACTTTCTTGTTTAGAGGATTTACTCGTTTAAAACAGCTAGAGTATCTAATCCGCACAGAACAAATTGACAAAGATTTCTTCTGGAATAAAAAATAGCTAAAGTTGCCTAGCCGCAACGGATAAAGAATCTAAGCTTCCGAATCAAATAGCGTTGATTCGGGCTTATTCCATCCAGCAAATTATTTGCAATCAGCGAGTTAAATTTTATGGCTTTCCTCTCAGCATTAGTAAACGAGTTAGCCATTTGAAAGTTAAAAAGATTGCCGCTGTACTACATCGCTACATTTTGAGAAAAAGCCAAATAAACAAAGCAGAAGATGAATAAATTGCTGACTATCGCAATTCCTACATTCAATCGTGCCAAGATTTTAGATAAACAACTTACTTGGTTAGCCAAATCTATTAAAGGGTTTGAGTCTGACTGTGAAATCTTTATTTCTGATAATTGTTCTACAGATAATACCCAAGACATTATTAAAAAGTGGCAGATAATTCTTAGTAATGTAACATTTATATCAAATAGCAATAGTGAAAATATCGGGGTCATGAGTAATATTGCCTGTTGCTTAAAAGCTCCAACTACTAAATATGTTTGGACAATTGGTGATGACGATCCAATTCAAGAGAGAACCCTAGATTATGTGTTAACAACACTAAAAAAACATTCAGATTTAGCACTAATACTTTTAAACTTCTCTGGTCGTCAAAAACAAACAGGTAAACTTGTTGTTGGACGCTGGTTGAATAGTGATAACGACGAATTAAGAGTTGATGGTAAAACTGTATTTCAACGTTATCTGAATGAAAACTTTGGTGGTGTACTTTTTATATCAGCAGCAATTTATCGCACAAATTTAGTACAACGTGCTTTACAAAAATGGCCGTCTGCTACTAATAATTGGGCATCTCAAGCATATTGGACTGCATTTTGTGCTGCTCATGGAAGTGTCATCGTCACTAAAGACACTTATTTAGAATGTACTATGGGCGCTAGTCTTTTGGATCGAGATCCAACATGGAACTTGAGAATGCGATATGCATACATTCCTGAAGTTTATATAAAACTACTAAAGGTAGGATATCCTCATAAATTTTGTCAGGAAATGATTTGGCAGAATTTCCATCAAAAAACTGACTTGAAAATCCTATTAGGTGCTTTAAAACGTTGGCCTTTATTAACAATCAAGATATTTATTCCTTACCTACGTTTGTTAAGTATATCAGCTTGGGCAATTCTTTTTCCACCCAAACAGCTAGAGACTAACCTGTAACCATTCATATATCAATTTATTAACTACTATTTTTTACCATGCAGAAATTACTGACCATTGCTATACCGACTTATAATCGTGCTGAATTGCTGGATAAACAGTTAGCATGGCTAGCTCAAGCTATCAAAGGTTTTGAAGATGATTGTGAAATTTTAGTTTCTGATAATTGTTCAACAGACAATACTCAGGATGTAATTAAAAAATGGCAAATAATACTTAGCAGTATCCCATTTAAATCAAATAAAAATACTCAAAATTTAGGCGTTGTCAAAAATATTATGTATTGCCTAAATTCTACTACAACAAAATATGTTTGGACGATTGGTGATGATGATCCAATTCAAGATAGAGCCATTGCTTATGTGATTAACAAACTTAAGCAATATGAAGATTTATCATTATTGTTTCTCAACTTTTCCGGTCGGAACCAAATTACTGGTGAACCAGTTCATCCACCAACAATTGTTGGTAATCGCTGGTTTGATATAGATAGTGAAGATGGTGATGGTGATGGTAAAGCTATATTTGAGCATTGTTTCTCAAAAAGTGTCGGTGCAGTCATTTTTCTGACTGCGACAATCTACCGCACTGATTTAGTGAAACGCGCTCTACAAAATTGGCAAGATGCTGAGAATAACTGGATATCTTTAGCATATTTAGCCGGGTATTGTGCTTCTAATGGTCGTGTAATTGTCACGAAAGAGACTTATTTGGAATGTGTTGTAGGTGTGAGTTATTGGCAGAAAGAACCAAAATCTGCACTGTTAATGCAATACAAACACATACCCGAAGTAATTTTGAAATTGGAGCAGAGTGGATATTCTAAGCAGTTTTGTCGGCGGATGCTTTTGCAAAACGGTAAAGAAGTCAACTTGAAAGTTTTCTTAGGTGCTTTAAGAAGATGGCCTATGTCTGCTATTCAGACAGTAGTTCCATTTTTGGCTTTAGTCGGTTTATGTGCTTTTGACGTGATGATTTCTAAAGAATTTAGTTTAGCAGAATCAAGTGAAATACCTGCTCAAGAAATACGCAGCTATGAGCCATAAGCTACTAAATTCCTGATAAATCGACATTGAATTTATAAAGAGTTTACCAGATGTTTAATCTAATTAAACGCAAATTATCTACATTATCTTCTGACCTTGAATATTATGTAGCTCGTTGGAAGCATAGCAGAAATCTGCCAGCATTGGAAGGGCGCGATCGCAACATTCTCAAAGCTCTCAAAAAAGACGGTGTTTATGTCACAACACTGGCAGATTTAGGCTTCAACTCTAGCTCCGAACTGCTCAAAGCTGCTTACCAGCAATTGTCTCAGATGGAAAATCCTAACAACAGCCATCTAGATGAAAAGTTGCCACAAATTTCCACAGTTACAGGTTTACCAGAATTTTATGCCTGGGCAATGGAGAAAAGACTTCTCAATCTCATCGAAAATTATATTGGTCTTCCTATTGCTTTTCACGGTGTACATTTACGTAAAGATTTCCCTAGCAAACATCAGTTTGGCACACTACTATGGCATGGCGATTCCGAAGACCGTCGCATTATCAAAATCTTTATTTACTTGAATGATGTCGAAGAAAAAACTGGGCCTTTTGAATACATTCCCCGCTCTTTAACTTCCTTATTTAGTTGGAATTATATTCGGCTATTCTACAAACTTTGGAAGTCAGGCTATACGGGCATCAATGATGAGGAAGTGAAAACAGTCATCCCTAAATCAGCTTGGAAATCCTGCCCAGGCCCAGCAGGTACTGTCTTGATTGTAGATGCGAAAAATACTTTGCATCACGGCACAATCCGCACAGAAGAACGCTTAACACTATTCTTTTGTTACACCGCCAACCCTCCAGAAAAGCCAGAACTCTGCACCCAATACTGGGATGATACTTATCCCAGAGCAGAGTTAAGGCAGCAAGTCGAAAATAGCCGATAGTGTACTAAAGGTAGTCATGCAATGCCGATCGAGATTAAACGCAAAATATCTTCATTGGGATCTGAGTTCGTTTACAGATTAGCACTTTTGAAACATGCTGCTAATTTGCCTGTGCTAGAAGCAGGCGATCGCAAAATTCTTGATAATCTTAAATGTGATGGTATTCATATTACCACACTTGCTGAATTGGGATTCGATTCAACACCAGAATTGCTCAAGGCAGCTTATGGTTATTCGTCCCAAATGGAATCTGGCAATCATGACGATTTAAAAGAAAAAATTCCCCAAGTTTACACAGTTACATATTTACCTGAATTTGCTACTTGGGGAAGCGAAAAAAGGCTCCTAAACATCATTGAAAACTACATTAGTCTGCCAATCATTTTTCATGGTGTACATCTCCGCAAAGATTTCCCTAATAAAAGTCAGTTTGGTACACAACTATGGCATAAAGATGCAGAAGACCGCCGCATGATCAAAATCATTATTTACTTAAATGATGTTGAACAAAAGCACGGGCCATTTGAATATATTCCAGGCTCTTTAACCTCTTTATTTAGATTAAACTATTACCGCACTTACTACAAGCTTTGGCAATCTGGTCATTTAGGTATCACAGATGAAGAACTAAATGAAATCATCCCGAAAGAGGCTTGGAAATCTTGTACAGGATTGGCAGGAACAGTCATTATTGTCGATCCAAAAAAAGCCATACATCACGGTACATCACGCACAGAAGATAGATTAACTTTATTCTCGTGCTATACATCTACTTCTCCCGATCGTCCAGAAGTTTGTACTCAATATCGAGACAATACTTTTCCCCAACCAAAGTTAACTGAACCAGTCAGTAATAGCGCTATATAGTTCAGTTAAAGCAAGCTGCTTGTTAATTTAAAAAACCGCTCAAGACTATTGTTGATGGGGTTTATAACAAGTTAAGTTTTCAAATTTGCCAAGTTTTGTTGTCGTCAATATTCCTATCGAGGTTATTCATTCATGCTCTTCACTCCAACTGCACTCAAAGACGCATTCATCATTGATTTAGAAGAAAAGCCAGACCACCGTGGTTTTTTCGCTCGGTCTTTCTGCGCTCAAGAATTTGAAGCACACGGATTAAAGCCAACAGTTGCCCAATGTAATCTGTCTTTTAATTACAAAAAAGGCACTATCCGGGGAATGCACTATCAAGTTCTGCCAGCAGCAGAAACAAAATTAATTCGCTGTACTAAAGGCGCAATCTACGACGTAATTATTGATATGCGTCCTGAATCTCCTAGCTTTTTATCACATATTGGTGTAGAGCTAACCCCAGAAAATCGCCGCGCTTTGTATGTTCCAGAAATGTTTGCTCATGGTTATCAAGCGCTCACCGATGAGACTGAAGTTGTATATCAAGTGGGTGAATTTTACACCCCAGGATATGAAAGAGGTTTACGCTATGACGACCCATTCTTTAACATTGATTGGCCTCTAGATGTGACTGAAATCTCCGAGAAAGATTTAAATTGGTCCTTGTTGAGAATGATGACTGTTGGCGTATAGACTATTTCTCTGTGCCAGGTGTTTTCCACACAACACACTGGCTCCTCTGTATGAGGTAAGGTACTTCCAAAAAATATCCCATCGCTATAGAGGCAGGGGGAGGGAATATGCAAGAGCAACTCATACCAAAGAAAAGTTTACCCAAACCTACAAAAATGCTATGGAGCAAATTATCAAAAATCATAGCTGGAAAAACAGGCTGCTGTTATAGCATCTAGCAAGCAACCAGTTAGTAGCTATCATTAATGATAATTCCCATGAAAATGTACTTAATGTTTAGCTATAAAAAATTATTAAGTGCAAAATTATCGAGAATTTGTAACACAACAAACAGTTCCAAAAAGGAGTTTAGTTCATGATTATTATCGATCGCGCCTTACAAGCCCGTGCAGCAGCAGGAAATCCTATCAAGGTGGGAATGATCGGTGCTGGTTTTATGGGTCGAGGAATTGCCAACCAAATTGTCAATTCAGTGCCAGGAATGGAGTTAGTTGCTATCTCTAATCGCAAGATTGATGCAGCTAAACAAGCTTATTCGGAAGCAGGAATTGAAGATATTCAAGTTGTTGCAACTGTCAGCGAATTAGAAGATGTGATCGCTAACGGTAAGTATGCAGTCACAGAAGACGCTAAGTTACTGTGTCGGGCTGAAGGCATCGATGCATTAATCGAAGTCACAGGTGCAGTGGAATTTGGCGCTCAGATCGTTATGGAAGCGATCGCCCATTGCAAACATGTGATTATGATGAATGCCGAACTCGATGGCACCATTGGCCCCATCCTGAAAGTGTATGCCGACAAAGCAGGTGTGATTCTCAGCGCTTGTGATGGCGATCAGCCAGGGGTACAAATGAACCTTTATCGCTTTGTAAAAAGCATTGGTTTAACTCCCTTATTGTGCGGTAACATTAAAGGACTCCAAGACCCCTATCGCAATCCCACCACCCAGGAAGGATTTGCTAAACGTTGGGGTCAAAAGCCCCACATGGTGGCTAGCTTCGCTGACGGAAGCAAAATTTCCTTCGAGCAAGCGATCGTTGCCAATGCCACAGGCATGAAAGTCGCCAAACGGGGAATGTTGGGATATGACTTCAGCGGTCATGTCGATGAAATGACCCAGTTATATGATGTTGAACAACTCAAAGAACTGGGTGGTATTGTCGATTATGTAGTTGGAGCAAAACCAGGCCCAGGCGTATATGTATTTGCCACTCACGACGACCCCAAGCAACGCCACTATCTCAACTTATATAAATTAGGCGAAGGCCCACTTTACAGCTTCTATACTCCTTATCACCTCTGTCATTTTGAAGTTCCCTTGTCCGTAGCGCGTGCTGTTTTATTTGGTGATGCCGTTATGTCTCCACTAGCAGGCCCGTTAGTAGATGTTGTCACCACCGCCAAAATTGACCTGAAAGCAGGAGAAACCTTAGATGGCATTGGCTACTACATGACCTACGGACAATGTGAAAATTCCGATATCGTCCAACAGCAAAATCTTCTACCAATGGGTTTAGCTGAAGGGTGCCGCCTCAAACGAGATATTTCTAAAGATCGAGTCCTCACTTATGAGGATGTAGAATTACCTGAAGGCAGACTCTGCGACCAACTACGAGCTGAGCAAAATGCCTATTTCGCTCCAGAAAAAATCTTAGTAGCAGTTGGATAATATCGGTTCTCAAAACATTTGCCACAAATGAATTGGCTGTAGGGGTGTACAGCTATACGCCCCTAATACGTTTCGGATAAGATCCCCCCGCCTGCGGCGACCCCCTTTTTAAGGGGGTAAAAAGAAGAAAAAGCCCTGCTTTTTAAGGGGGGTTGGGGGGATCTCCGACGCCCCTACCAACATATTTGTAACAATAATTTCATCAAGAGGATAGAAAGCTATACTGCGGGACACTAAAGTTGTTGATAGTAACTTGCTGGGGAGCGTTTCAACAAACCCGATCGAAACTTTAGGTCAAATTTCATGAAAATTGCTCTCGTCCATGATTATTTAACCCAGCGAGGTGGGGCAGAGCGTGTGTTTGAACTGCTTTGTAAGCGCTATCCCGAAGCAGATATTTTCACATCTTTGTACGATCCCCAAAAAACTATCGATCTAGGCGATCGCATAGTTAATACAACCTTCTTACAAAAGATTCCTGGTGCAGCAAAATATTTTAGGTCGATGGCTCCTTTATATTTTCCTGCCTTTCGTGCCTTGGATCTGCAAGACTACGATTTAATTATTAGTAGTAGCACCAGCTTTGCCAAAGCAGTGCGAAAAAATCCCAATGCCCACCACATTTGTTTTTGCCATAACGTTACCCGTTTCTTATGGGATACAGCAACTTATTTAAGAGAGTACGGGGACTATAGATATTTTGCTCCTTTAATCGAACAAGTATTTCAAGTCATGAGAAAGGTAGACCTGAAATATGCACAGGAGCCTGACCTTTACATTGCTAATTCTAGTGTTGTTGCCCGCCGAATTGAAAAGATTTATGGCAAAAAGGCAATGATGGTGAACTATCCAATTGATACTAGTAAATTTGTTTTTTCAGATATAAAAGATGAATATTATCTGGCCTCTGCCCGGATGATCAGTTATAAGCGACTTGATATAATAGTCGAAGCTTTTAATTGGTTAGGGTGGCGGCTATTAATATCTGGTGACGGGCCAGAACTAGCACGGTTAAAATCCAAAGCATTACAAAATATTGTGTTCTTGGGACACGTAAGTGATAGAACCCGCAAAGACTTGTTTTCCAAAGCCAAGTCTATTATTGTCGCAGCCTTAGAAGATTACGGATTAGTTCCAGTAGAGGCTAATGCAAGCGGCACACCAGTCATCGCTTATGGAGCAGGTGGAGTATTAGATACTCAAATTCCAGGTGAAACAGGAGTCTTTTTCAAAAGACAAACACCCGAATCTCTACAAGTTGCATTACTAGAAGCCAACGGTATTTCTTGGGATTACGATCGCATCCGCAATCATGCTGTAGCAAACTTTTCAGAAAATGCATTTTTTGGCAAGGTTGAGCAAATTATTAACCAAGCTTGTGGCGTGCAGCAATTATTCATTTGATTTCTGAATCTCTTTCCACTATCAGATTACCTATTCATTTGCTCTCTCCTTATTGGCGGTTCGTAAAAAAATAGGTATTTTTCGGAGAATCTCTTAGCGTAAGTCTTGAAGACAAGGATATAAAAGTGGTTCAAACTAGTCTAAATCCTCATCTAGCTCCAGCTTCTGAAAGTGAACCAAGTTACGGGCAAATGTTTGCCGTATTCGTGCGGCGATTTCCTTGGTTCTTAGCAGTATTAATTAGTTCTATTGCTATTGCCAGCATAGTAACTGTAAAAACAAAGCCTACTTATAAAAGTTCTATGCAACTGCTAGTAGAACCTAACTATCAAGGTAAAACAGAAGGTGGTGCGGGGGTAGACAATCAGTTTACTGACTCTAGCGTGGTCATAGATACTGCCACTCAGCTTAACTTGATGCAAGGTTCAGGACTCATCCAGAAAGCAGTTGATAAACTTCAGTCTAATTATCCAGATATAACTTCAGCCGAAATTAAAGCTTCTTTGGTCTTAACTCAAATCAGGAGCAAAGAAGATAATGTCGCTACTAAAATCTTTCAAGTTGAATATACTGCTGGAGATCCTGAAAAAACCCAAAAAGTTCTGGATGCAATTCGACAAGTTTATCTGGAATATAACAAACAACAACAGACTTCGCGTTTACAAAAAGGTCTGCAAATCATTAGGGAACAGTTAAGTAAAGCCAGCGAAGAAGTAAACGCATCTGAGACAAATTTACAAAGATTTCGTAGAAATCAGAACTTAATCGATCCAGAGTCACAAGCCAAAGCGATTGAAACAGCTTTGAACAATCTTTCCCAAGAAAGACAGACAACTCGCGCTCAGTATGGAGAAGCTTTAGCACGCCAAAAATCTTTAGAAGAACAACTTAACCGTTCTCCCCAAAATGCTCTAGTTGCTTCTCGTTTGAGTCAGTCTACTCGCTATCAAGGCTTACTAAACGAAATCCAAAAAAGCGAATTGGCACTAGCACAAGAACGCTTACGCTTTACAGATCAAACTCCGAGTGTGCAAAAGCTGAAAGAACAGCTTCAGGGTCAGAAGGAATTATTGCAGCAAGAGGTAGGAAGAACTTTAGGCGGAAAATCTGCTGGTGCATTCACTTCTGGAGACTCTCTTCTCGAAAAAGGACAGCTCGGCCAAATCGATCTCAGCCTTGCTGGTCAGTTAGTAGAAACGCAGACAACTATAGTTGCTTTAACTGCTCGCGATCAAACTTTGGCTCAGAAAGAAAACGAGCTACGTTTAGAAATCAAACGCTTCCCGCCTCTGTTGGCTTATTACAATCGGATGCTACCGCAGTTGCAATTTAGTCGTGAAAGATTAGAGCAGCTTTTAAGAGCAGAACAACAATTACGCCAAGAACTTTCCAAGGGTGGATTTAATTGGGAAGTGGTGGAAGATCCCCAAAAAGGCGCGCAATTAGGCCCCAATCTCCAACAGAATTTGCTGTTAGGTGCTGTGGTTGGCTTAATGTTAGGAGGTATTGCTGCCTTTATTCGCGAATCGGCTGATGATGCAGTTCACACTACTGCTGAATTAGAGAAGCAAATGGCCATGCCGTTGTTGGGAACAACTCCCAAATTACCGCCAGCCAAACCCAGGGAATCAATGATCAAGTTGCCTTTTGGCAAGCCAGAAGTTCTCGCCCCCTGGACGATTCAGGTATTGCAATCTCCACCGCGTTGGGAATCGCTGGATCTGATTTACAAAAACATTGAACTTTTAAATACTGTTACTAATTTAAAATCTTTGATGATTACCTCGGCTTTAGCCGATGAAGGTAAATCAGCTTTGGCGTTGGGTTTGGCAATGAGTGCTGCTCGTTTACACAAAAGGGTACTGCTGATTGATGCCAACTTACGCGATCCCAGTTTGCACCATCAACTGAATCTTCCTAATGAGCAGGGACTTTCAACTTTATTGGCGAGTGATACAACTCTACCCAACCAAATTAGTCTTCAATACTCAGGCTCCGCCTACATCGATATTTTGACCGCTGGTCCCAAACCTACCGACCCAGCTAATCTGTTGAGTTCCCCGCGGATGATGCAATTAATGGCAGCATTTGAGGAAAATTATGATTTGGTTCTGATAGATGCGCCCCCAGTTCTCGGTTTGGTGGATGCCATGCTTACCGCATCATCTTGTCGTAGTGTGATTATGGTGGCAAGCATTGGTATTGTGACGCGAAGTCAGCTTAATCAAGCGACAGCTATGCTGAGTAAGTTAAATCTGATTGGGGTTGTAGCTAATGGGGTATCAAACTCTAGTAGTAATTACGTACCTAATGTCAAACAACAGCAATTGGCTCTACGTCAAGCTGTAGAAAAGTAGCTAGTACTGCAAGGCGTAAATTCAGCTACCATCTTAGCTAAACAAGGGGCTTAAGCCCCTTGTTTAGGAAATGAGAATAACTCATTGTTTAGTTCTTATTTATATTTATGTATAAACCGTATTTTCTAGATTATGTGCCAAAAAACCTAATTTCAAATAGTCAAATTAGCAACCTGATAAACGAAAAACTTTATTGACGGGTTTGGAAATACTTTTTGGGGTGCAGTCCGTGACGTGCTCTGAGTCTGTAACCATCTGCGTAGACAATAGCGGGTTCATTCTCAGCATGAAGTCGATCTTGATCGTCTACAGATAATTTGACCGGACGCTCACAAACAATACAAGTACGTTTAAATGGCAAGAACCAACCACATTCTGTAACAACTGCTTGCAGAATTGACCACAAATTTGAGTCATGAACGCATCCAAGAACGGAGATACAAAAATCAAATAGACTACACTAGACAGTTAATTCCTCATATTTAATCCAGCCATAAGAGGGTTCTAAACTCCAAGAACGCTTGTAGATAAGAGCGTTGCGAAGTTGTTTCAAGACACCATCACTTAGTTGTTCAGCTATTGCCCTCCAAAGTTTATCGATGAGAATCAGGTTTGGATACTCCTCTCTATGATATCGATACAAATGACTGCTTGGTATTTGTCCACGACATTTTTGTTTTACTAGTCTTCGAGCAGTGTATAGCCCATCAGCAAATATAATTTCAGGGGTGTATGTGTATGGTAAATTGTTAACAGTATAGAACTGCTCAATTGCCAAGGTAGCTTTCTGACGATCAATAGGAGCAAGTTGAAGTGCTACTTCTCGCCATTGCCTACGATAAGCTTCCAAAATAGTTACTTGATCGTTAGTAAGAGTTTGAACCTCGATACGTAACTTTTGAACCAGTAGCTTCTTCAAATCTCTATCTGGTTCCCATAAAAGCCAATTTTGATCGAGCAAGTGGACTGGAAGATTCTGCAAAAGTAGTTTTCTAACAGAGAAATCTTTTTCTGCTTGATACCATTGAGCTTTCCATTGATTTGGCAGAAGCATTCCATACTGTTTTGGTAATTTGATTCCATGATGAGCGTATACGCGCAACCCATCCAAAAATTCCAGCGCAGGTTCTCCCTTTGCATGTAAGCGTTTTTCAGTATCAAAAGAAATGCGTATGGGGCGATCGCAAACAATACAAATTTCTTGAAATGGGAAAATCCAACCACACTGTATTAATAAAGCTTCAAAGATTTCCCAGTGTTTCTGGCTATGTTCCCAATTTAGACAATTACTCAACCAATCAAGATAACAGCCATCACATGCCCACGATTCAGGAGCAATATAAAAATCAGAACTATAGTGATAATACCAAGATTGGGTTTGTAAAGTTGTCCATATTTCTGGTTGTACGCCTAACTGTAACCATACTTCTCTTATCAATAAATAATTTAACTGGTTGCGTAACTGAGAACTCAGCGCCTGGTTTGGATATTCAGTAAGTCCTGCTGGATATACTCTTACATGTGAATGTCCGGTTAGTTGAAAGGTTAGTTCTCCCTTAAGATGTTTGTGAATTTGCTGACTTAAATTATTGAGCGGAGCGTAATTCCGACTCTCAATCAATTCTTTCAATATTAAAATAGCACTATACGGGCTATTTGTGAATCGCAATAAAGGAGCATTCACATTAAGTAATTGATATATCTGATGAATTACTGCTGTTACTTTATCACAATCGATTCTATTTGTATTGGTAGCAATAGCTCTCCACTTTTCTTTGTAGTTTGAAACTAGAGCAAGTTGCTCAACTGTAGGACGAGTAAAGCTCATATTTGTCTAAAGAAAGTTATATAAACTAAGTTTAATAAATCTCAGTAGTGATTGTGGTTTAAATGTAATACATAGTAGGGTAGCATAGCTATGCTACCCTAAGTTTTGATGAACGAAATTGAATTTTGTTCTTATCAGGAAAATTTCAGTAGATTTATGCTATCTTCACAGATTTTCAGAGAAATCACTGACTCTTTAAAGAATAAATAAAGAAGTTATTTGAGCGATCGCTATTTCTACAGAGTCTTATATTCTAGAGATTAAAGCACCTTCATAAAGGCTAGAAGACAAGAGCAGACTGGTTTTTCAAATCTATCGAGACAATGAACACCTCAGCGTAATTAAACGTAGATATAGATTCATGGGTAATTTCCCTCTACACTTCTCTACTGTCAGTAGTTTCCGGAAAATCAAGATTTGCCCATGAATGTTAATAGTAGCGGTGATTGCTACCTATGTAATTAGTATCTGTCTAATTTGTAAATCTCTACACCAGCAGAATTCTACGCAATACATGCTTGGCTGAGTGGCAAATACTATAGCATATTTTTGCCCTCAATTCTCTCTAACTTTTTGGACTTACAACAAGATTCGGATTTGGGTCTTTGGCATTGATAGCCTTTGATAACGCTTCAGTAATTCACTCCTGTATAAACCCAAAGACATTATGACAACTTCAATAATTCCAACTCTAGAGAATTTATATGATGTAACCCAGTCACACCAGGATAATCGTGGGTACTGCACACTCCTGTGGCGGCGGGGAAAGCTGTTGGTGAAGCCACTTGGAGGAGTGAAACAACCATATCTGGCTTCATTAGATAGTAAGCGATCGCTAGTAGAATGCTTACAACATTCTCCAGTAAGTTTGGTCAGCCTAGATCCAAAATTGGGTGAGGCTTTGCTCAAATTTTGGGCAGATGCATGTGAAGCAGCTCAAAAACCAATATTCCTAAGCATACCCGCTGGCAAAAAACTTCCTAACCAACCCTTCAGACAATTGCAGCGAGTAATTGATTGGATTGCTACTTTCGTATTGCTGCTATTAGTAAGTCCAGTCATGTTGGGATTGATTGTATTAATGCAAGTTTACTCGCCAGGGTCACTTTTTTGTCATGAATGGCGTGTTGGAGAACGGGGTAAACTCTTTCAAGCGATGAGTTTTTGCAACCACAATAACACACAGCTAGAGCGTTGGATGGGGAAATACAATCTCGACAATCTGCCACAGTTATTTAACGTGCTACGCGGTGACATGAGTTTAACCGGATCTCGTTGTTGGACTTTGGAAGATGCAGTACAGCTAAATAAATTACCAGAAATTACAGCTTCCTGGGACGTAGAGGCACAGTCTCATCTGTTACATCTGGATAGCCAAACTCTGTAATTTATCGGTGCGGTAATTGATGATTTCATTTATCGCGCTGAGGCTCAAACAAAAATTATTTATGTAGCATCCGGTTCTAGATAATTAGTTTTCCAAACGCGATAAGTTGTATCTCTACATCAGGGTTTTAGGCTTATCTGGACTGCATTCATCTATAGAGGTCTATCTACCTTGCCAAACTATTATGATAAAATCCATGAATTTCCAGCTTCCTCAACCACTCAGTAATCTGCTCAAAGCTAGCAGCTTTTGGCAAGACAACTATTTGATATTGCGAGAATTTAAACACTTTCGCAAAATTGCAATTTTAGCTTTGGTTTTCTCCATTTTGGCGGCAACCTTTGAAGGTGTAAGTATTGGTTTCTTACTTTCCTTCTTGCAAAGCTTAACTAGCCCCAACGCTCAACCTGTCCAAACAGGAATAGAATGGTTCGATCTTTGGATTTTGGGAGCTAAGACCTCAGCAATTAATCGTTTATATCGCGTATCTTTGCTGATTTTATTGAGTACTTGGTTACGTGCCACCTTCAACTATTTTTCTCAAGTTTATACTGAATTATCTCAACTACATCTTGCCGATCGCTTACGTAAGCAAATTTTTGAACAGTTACAATCTTTATCGCTAAGTTACTTTAGTAAAACTCGTTCTGGCGAACTAATTAACACAATTACTACAGAGATTGAAAGGATCAGACAAGGTTTTAGTGGCGGAGCTTTTTTAGTAACTAGAGGACTAACAACCTTTGTCTACTTAATATCAATGTTTTTAATCTCATGGCAATTGACAATCATATCAACATTACTATTTACACTTTTAGGTGTAGGGTTGTCAAATCTAAATGCTAGAGTCAGAGAATCAAGTTTTGGCATGACAACTGCTAATGCTAATTTTACATCAACAGCCATAGAATTTATTAATGGCATTCGCACTGTTCATTCCTGTGGTACTCAAGAATTTGAGCGTCAACGTTACTATAAAGCTAGCGATAAAGTAATAAGTAGTACAACAAAGGTTGTATTTACCTGGACACTTGTGAAGCCAATTGCCGAAGCGGTAGCGACTACGGTATTGATCGGAATGATTATTTTAGCATTCACTAGTCTTGTCACTAATGGAACGCTACAAGTTGCTTCTTTGCTAACTTTTTTCTTTGTACTATTTCGCTTTATCCCATTTGTCCAAGATATTAATGGCACAAGAGCATATCTTAGTACTTTACATGGTTCAGCAGACAATATTAAAAATCTGTTGAAAAGTGATGAAAAATATTACTTTCAGAATGGCAGAGTTCAGTTTAAGGGATTAAACAGGTCAATAGATTTAGTATCTGTGGATTTTGGCTATGATGATGAAAATCTAGTACTACATAATATTACCCTGACGATTGAAAAGGGAAAGATGACAGCATTAGTCGGATCGTCTGGCGCTGGTAAAACAACCCTTGCTGATTTGATTCCCCGATTTTATAATGCTACAGATGGATATCTTTACATTGATGAAATGGATATCCGGCAGTTTGAAATTAACTCTCTCCGTCGCAAAATAGCTGTTGTCAGTCAAGATACCTTCATCTTCAATACTAATGTTTGGCAGAATATTTCTTACGGCACTCCAGAGGCGACAAATGAGGAAATTCAAGAAGCCGCTAAACTAGCGAATGCACTAGAATTTATTTTGGAAATGCCCGAAGGTTTTGATACCCAATTAGGAGATCGGGGTGTTAGATTATCTGGAGGACAAAGACAGCGAATTGCTATTGCACGAGCTTTACTGCGGAACCCAGAAATTTTAATTTTGGATGAAGCAACTAGTGCCTTAGATTCGCTATCTGAGCGCTTAATTCAAGATTCATTAGAAAAGCTATCTGTTGGTAAAACAGTAATTGCGATCGCTCACCGTCTTTCAACTATTTCTAAAGCAGATAAAGTTGTAGTTTTAGAACAGGGACGGATAGTAGAACAAGGTAAGTATCAAGAACTATTGGAACTAAAAGGCAAGCTTTGGAAATATCATCAAATGCAGTATGAACTAAGGCAGCCAGATT
The DNA here is from genome assembly GCA_015206945.1 of Nostocales cyanobacterium LEGE 12452. Classification (GTDB taxonomy): domain Bacteria; phylum Cyanobacteriota; class Cyanobacteriia; order Cyanobacteriales; family Nostocaceae; genus Nostoc. The sequence goes on from JADEXV010000055.1 coordinate 18,032, forward strand.
AGAAACAATATCTAATTACCAAAGTAGTTGCAACATATTCATCGGCTGTAAATCTCTACAGCCGTAAACCCCTAAACATGGATCAATAAGTTTGCCAAAATAATAGTATAATAATAAGTTTTTAAACACTTATTATACCTATAAATAACTTATTAAAGTTAGTCCTATATACTTAAATTAATAGAAAATATGTCCCAGGAAACCTTTGACAAAGACCTCATTTATCAATGCTCAAGTTTTGGTGTCGGTGGGAGTGGAGGTGTTGAAACTTATTTAGCTTCTCTGTTTGAACATCGACCACCTGATGTTAGCGATCGCGTGATAAAATCGCTGAAAAATATTGATCAAAGCCAGTTCAAACTGCTGCACATCCACAGTCCAGATTTGCTATTGCAGCTTACAGGCGAATGTCCTGCTATCTTCAGCGTTCATAATCACTCATTCTACTGCCCTAGTGGTACAAAGTATTTAGCAGAGCAACAGACAATCTGCGATCGCAACTTCTCTTACTTAGGATGTACCTGGGGTAAATTAGTAGATAAATGTGGTAGCCGTAGACCTTTAAGAACTATTAGAGAACTTCAAACTACTCATCAGTTTTTAGATGTTTTAAAAAGGCTAAAAATTACTTTTATTGCTAATAGTGAATATGTGCGACAAGAGTTAATTCAAAACGGTGTATTCCCTGAACAAGTTCTAACGCTACATTGTGGAATCTCTATACCAGAAACAGTAAGTTCACCCCTAAGCGTAGAAGTACATCAAAATCATCGAATTTTGTTTGCTGGACGAATTGTTTCTGATAAAGGTCTGGAATGGTTACTCAAAACCTTAATACATACAGACCCGAAAATTCAACTTGATATTGCAGGTGAAGGTTGGGAACGACCACGGTTAGAAAAGTTAGCAAGCACACTTGGATTGAATCAGCGAATCACTTGGCATGGTTGGTGCGATTCGGATAAATTAGATAAACTTTATCAACAGTGTTTTGCTGTCATCTTTCCCAGTGTTTGGCCTGAACCTGCTGGTCTTGTAACTCTGGAAGCATACTCTCGTTGTCGACCTGTAATTGGTAGTGCAGTCGGAGGGATTCCAGAACATTTACGAGATGGAGAAACGGGTATTCTTGTTCCAAGCAATAATATCCAAAAGCTGGCTGATGCTATTAATGAATTGTCTAGAGATTATCAAAAAAGCCGATATATGGGTGAGCAAGGTCATACTTTATTAATGAAGGAATTTACAATGGCTGCTCATGTAAATAATCTCCGAACAATTTATGCAAAAACAATAGCTGAATTTCCTTCACAAGCCAACAAACTATATAGTATCTCTCCAGCTAAATAAGCTGAATTTACTAAAAACATCAATTATTGCATCTTTTACTTAGAAAATATCAAGTGAGAAAAATATGTCATTACATCAAGAATGTCAACAACCTTTAGTTAGCGTTGTTATCCCTACCTATAATCGACCAGACTATCTTAAGCAAGCGATCGCAAGTGCAATAAAACAAACTTATCAAAATATTGAAATTATTATTTCTGATAATTGTAGTTCCGAAAATCCCCAAGCAATTGTCGCATCTTTTGGTGATCCACGCATCAAATTTTGGCAGCATCCGCAAAATGTGGGGATGTTAGCTAATCAGCAGTATGGCTTTAAGATGGCGCAAGGTAAATATGTTGCTAGTCTACATGACGATGATATTTGGCATGAAGATTTTTTAGCAAAGCTTGTACCACCACTAGAAGCAAATTCTGATTTAATTCTCGCTTTTTGTGACCAATATATTATAGATGCTAATGGCATAATTAATCATGCTGGTACCGAAGAAAATACACGCGCTTACAAGCGAGACAAACTAGCAAAAGGAATTTATAAACCTTTTTCCAAAATTGGGTTAGTAGATAAAAGTATACCTACTGCTGCATCTTGCGTGATTCGGAATAATTTGGTGGATTGGTATAGTATTCCCTCAGAAGTTGCTGGGATGTGGGATTTATATTTAACCTATCTATTCTGTATATCTGGTTATGGCGCTTATTATTATCCAGAAAGATTGACGCGATATCGCGCCCATGAGCAAACTGATACTATGCTCAGTGGTAGTCGAGATGTACAAGCAAAAATTCGTAAAGCGAAAAGCGAAATGTTTTGCTATCAAGTATTTATGGAAGACCCTCGGTTACAGGAATTTAGAACTCATTTTCAACAAAAATGGTTAGAAGCTAATACTACTTTGGGAATTGGTTTGCTACGAAGCGAACAGATAGCCGCCGCACGTCCTTATTTTTGGCAGGCGCTGAATCAACAAAAGTTTAATGTGCGAACTCTGGCAGCACTTAGTCTTAGTTTTACTCCGCAACTTTTAGCAAGTAAGTTAATAGGAATATCGAAATAAGGGAACTCCAAGAAATAAATTATCCAATATTGTGGGGTGGGCATCTTGCCCGCCCAATAAACAAAGGCGGGCGAGACGCCCACCCCACAATAAATAATTGAATATTTGTATATTTGGAAGTCCCTAATATCTCAATATCTCTGAGTTGAGGAATTTATTTGTTAAAGAGACCTCTTGCATAAGTTGAATAGACCCCCCTTATAAAGCAGAAGGGGGGAAACTTGAAATCTTGCCCCCTCCCTTTTCCAAGGGGAGGGGTGATTCAAGGATTTTATCCTTAAGGAAATAGTGTATGAAACTTTGTATTGTTACTCATAAAATCAAAAAAGGTGATGGACAGGGGCGGGTAAACTATGAGGTTGCTAAGGAAGCAATTCGTCGCGGTCATAACTTGACATTATTAGCTAGTGAAGTCGCACCAGAACTAGAAGAAAATAGTCAAGTCAATTTGATTAAAATTCCAGTCAAAGGCTATCCTACAGAATTTGTACGTAATTTCATCTTTGCCCAAAAAAGTGCAGATTGGTTGCGTAAACATCGCTCTGAGATTGATTTAGTTAAAGTCAATGGAGCAATTAATCTGGCTGCGGCTGATGTAAATGCTGTACATTTTGTCCACAGTTCATGGTTGCGATCGCCTGTTCATATTTCCCGCAACCGCCGCGATTTATATGGTTTCTACCAGTGGCTGTTTACGGCTTTTAATGCCCGTTGGGAAAAACAAGCTTTCCAAAAAGCGCAGGTTGTTGTGGCTGTATCCGAAAAGGTAGCCCAAGAATTAGTCAACATTGGTGTACCGCGTTCTCGAATTAAAGTAATTGTCAATGGCGTTGACTTAGAAGAGTTTACCCCTGGTGAAAGCAATCGCCAAAAATTAGGTTTACCGGAGAATGTCACCCTAGCCCTGTTTGCTGGAGATATCCGCACACCCAGAAAGAATTTAGATACAGTACTACACGCCTTGGTGAAAGTTCCCGATTTACATTTGGCGGTGGTAGGTCATATCGAAGGTAGTCCCTTCCCCCAACTAGCGGCATCTTTGGGGTTAAGCGATCGCGTGCATTTTGTCGGATTTCGCCGTGATATCCCCGAAATTATGCGGTCAGTAGATTTATTTATTTTTCCTTCCCGATATGAAGCTTGTAGCCTCGTATTGTTAGAAGCACTTTCTTCAGGACTACCAGTAATTACTGCCACAGCTACCGGGGGTGCAGAGTTGGTGACACCAGAATGTGGCATCGTCTTAACCGACTCAAATGATATCGAAGCTTTGGCTGTGGCGATGATGTCCTTGGTAAGTGTAGATATGCTCATGCAGCAAATGAGTCAAGCTGCTCGTTCTGTGGCAGAACAACACAGCTGGACTACTATGGCACAAACTTATGTGGATTTATTCGAGGAGTTAAGCAAGAATGCGGAACACCGTTCTGATACCGACTTATCGCCGTCCACAAGACCTCTCACGCTGCCTTTTGGCGCTACAGGAGCAAACTAAACCAGTCGATCAGGTGATAGTGGTTGTCCGCGATACGGATGCAGAAACTTGGCAATTTCTTGCCCAATACACAGCGCACAACTTACCACTGCATACCGTGAAAGTGACACAACCGGGGGTAGTAGCAGCTCTCAACGCCGGACTAGCAGCAGTGGAGGGCGATATTGTTTCCATTACTGATGATGATGCCGCACCTCACCCCGATTGGTTAGAGCGGATTGCGGCTTACTTTACCTGTGATAGTCACCTCGGTGGACTGGGAGGGCGTGATTGGATATACCACGGCAGCAAATTAGAAGACGAATCCCGCCCAGTAGTGGGACAGTTGCAGTGGTTTGGGCGAGTCATTGGCAACCATCACCTGGGAGTGGGAGAACCCCGCGAAGTCGATATTCTCAAGGGCGTGAACATGAGTTTTCGTACCCAAGCTATCGGACAACTACGCTTTGACGAGCGGATGCGCGGTACTGGAGCGCAAGTACACTTTGAAATGGCATTCACCCTGGCATTAAAGCGGGCTGGTTGGAAGATAATTTACGATCCTAACGTTGCTGTAGATCATTATCCAGCCCAACGTTTTGATGAAGATCAGCGAAATAACTTTAATGAAATTGCGTTTATTAATTTAGTCCATAATGAAACCTTAGTTTTACTAGAGCATTTACCATTTATCCGCCAGATTGCATTTTTGTTCTGGGCAGTATTTGTCGGTACATGCGATAGTTTGGGCTTAGTACAATGTCTGAGATTTTTACCTAGCCAAGGGCAGTTGGCAGGGAAAAAGTTATTAGCATCTTGGCGTGGACGTTGGCAGGGATATAAACATTTCAAAATTCAGAATTCACAATTCAGAATGAGGCAGAGCCTCGAATGACTTCATTCCCAGGCTAGAGCCTGGGAACGAGTTGAACTTATTTATATGTACATCTAAAATTGAATGAATTCTAAGCAGATACTTTTCAATAGTTTTTTACAAGAAAACTATTCTCCCGAAGAGCGATCGCTACAGGGTTGGATGGCGATCGCAGGCTTTATATTACTAACTGTAGTTTGCTATTTTGGTGGTGTTACTGCCGGATTGCGCCTAATTTACCCGGCGACAGCTTTAGTAGTAGCCTTATTTTTATACTTGCGGCATCCCATTCTTTACATTGGCTTTACCTGGTGGATTTGGTTTCTCACGCCTTTAGCTACTCGCTTAGTTGACTATCGGGTAGGGTGGGATGCTAGCCGTCAAATGCTCATAGCACCCTATTTAGTGGTGTTTATTACCATAGCAACATTTTTGCGACACTTTCCCCGCGCTTCTCGTCAAGGGGGTTTGCCGTTTGTTTTAGCTTTTATCGGAGTGTTTTATGGCTTTCTCATCGGTCTAATTTACAACGCACCTATCCCTGTAGCACGCGGATTGATGGATTGGCTCAGTCCGATTATTTTCGCTTTTCACTTATTTATCAACTGGCGAGATTATCCCAGCTATCGCCAGAACATTCAACGAACATTTCTCTGGTGTGTGTTGATTTTAGGAACTTATGGCGTATATCAATTTGTGGTAGCTCCTGAGTGGGATAGATACTGGCTCATACAATCAAAATTATTCATGAGTTCTGGAAACCCTGTACCTTTCGGGATGCGTGTCTGGAGTACATTACACTCAGTCGGCCCCTTTGGTTCTGTTATGCAGGCTGGGTTACTGTTATTATTGACCGGTTCAGGAAGCTTAATTTTTCCGGCTTCAGCTGTTGGTTACTTATCTTTTTTATTAACACAAGCACGTACTAATTGGGGAGGGTGGTTATTTGGAATAATTATGATTATGGGTTCAGTCAAAGCCAAAATTCAAATGCGCTTAATTACCATAATTGCAGTTATGGCTATTTGTGTTGTGCCATTGACAACTATCGAACCAATTGCTGGGGTGGTAGCAGCACGTTTTGAAACTTTTTCTAATATTCAAGAAGATGGCAGCTTTAAAGATAGATCGGGAACTTACGATAGAAATCTTGGTTTAGCGCTTTCTAATGCTCTAGGTAATGGCTTAGGAAATATTTGGAAGGTCAACGAAAAAACTGGTCAAATTGAAGTAGTGGTAATCGATAGTGGCATTTTAGATATGTTTTTCACCCTTGGTTGGTTTGGAGGCATATTTTATATGGGTGGATTAATCTTTTTGATTATTACTGTTAGCAGCTATGGTGAAGGTCGTTTCGATAGTTTTCTCAGTGCTGCCCGCGCCATTGGGATCAGTTCTGCTTCACAGTTAGTTATCGGTAGCGGTATGTTGAGCGTATCAGGGATGATTCTTTGGGGATTTTTAGCTATGGCTATGGCAGGACATAAGTACTATAGCAATCCTCAGACGCTCTCCAATATTCCTAACTTCTCTAAGAAATCGAGAATCTCATAAATCTTATAACTTAAATAGGACTGATATAGATTATGAAAGTAATTATTGTCATGCCACTGGCCGAGCAACGAGGCGGTGGTGAAATGATGCTTTGGGATTTGGTGCAGCAGGGACGTAATGCTGGTGTTGAGTGGCTGGTGATATTTTTAGAAGACGGCCCGATGGTCGAACAAGTAAAGTCTCTCGGTATTGATGCGCGAGTTGTAGAAAGTGGACGTTTACGCCAAATCCACCGTTTTATTGGCGCTGTTTTGCGGATAGCTGCGATCGCACGCCGCGAACGTGCAGATATAATTGTCAATTGGATGTGGATTACGCATATATCGGGAGGTTTGGCAGCGATGCTGGCGGGCTTGCCTGCTGTGTGGTATCAACTAGAAGTACCTAGCGATAAAACTTGGTTGGTGCGACTTGCTACTTTAATTCCAGCCCGTGCAATTATCACTCTTTCGCAAGATGGCAAGCAAGCACAGGCAGAGATTTGGCCGCACAGACCAACACCTTTGGTTTATCCTGGTGTCGCATTAGATCGATTTGAGCCGAATGCTTTACCAACTCCTGAAGAAGCACGGCGAAAACTGGGCTTACCTTCACACGGGCCGTTGATTGGAATTGTGGGACGATTGCAACGATGGAAGGGAATGCACGTATTGGTGCAAGCGATGCCCAAAATTTTACAGAAGTATCCCGATGCCCATTGTGTGGTGGTTGGCGGTAAGCACGATTTGGAACCGGATTATGAGGACTTTTTAAAAGGCGAAATCACCGCTTTAGGCTTGAAAGACCAAGTAATTATGGCTGGGCTACAGCGTAATATCCCAGAATGGGTGCAGGCGATGGATGTATTTGTTCATGCATCAGATAATGAGCCATTTGGGATTGTGATTATTGAGGCGATGGCGCTGGGTAAACCTGTAATTGCCGGCAGTGCAGGCGGCCCGACAGAGATTATTACCGATGGCATGAATGGATTATTAACACCTTACGGCGATACAGATAAATTAGCGATCGCAATTCTCCGCTATCTTGACGAGCAAGAATTTGCCCAGAGTGCGGGAGTCGCTGCCAGACAACGCGCTCTCGATTTTTCAACGCAGAATTATGCCCAAAATTTTATTAGTGCAATTCGCTCTGTAATGCCTAGTCCTCTATCACAAAAGTTTTGATAGGTTTGTAGTAAGCACTTTAGTACTTAAAAATTCAGGACTAAAGTCCTTACTACAAACGATTTTTAATTGGTATTACTTGCCTTTTCCCGAATGTTGCACCAGCCAGCAATGTAAGCCCACCATTAACAGCGCCAATGGCAGCATCAACATGGGGATGATTTCTAAACTTGTCCAACTTGCAACCCAACCGGCTCCAGTGGGTATAATTGCTGCCCCCAAACTAGCGGCACTAGTGGCAATGCTAACAGCCGCAGGAACATGGGGGTCTGGCAATCGTTGAGGGATTAACCAAATGGTTGCAGGAAAGATGGCTGCCAACCCAAAGCCAATCAACGGTAAGCTAATCCATTGATCTGGCAGTTGCCACCAAGCAAGCAATCCAATGATTACAAGACTAAGCGACATACTGATTGTGCGGACTGCTCCAAGCGATCGCAAGAAATAACTTAAAATGAAACGTCCCAATGTTAATCCCACCCAGTAGGCACTAACGCTGTAACCAGCAATCAGCGTGGGAGTGTGACGAGCGACAGACTGCACGGTGTATGCCCAGTTGCCGATACAGGCTTCAGTGCCAACATAAACCAGCAAAAGTAATCCAGTTAGTAGTACTATCGGAGTTTGCAGCGCTCTGCCCAGATTTTCTAACGCAGTTGTCTTTGATGGCAATACCCTTACTGTCATTGGTGTGTAATTGAAGATGATGACGCCCAGCACGCTCACAATTAATAAACTGACAATCCCGGCTAATACCCCATAAACTTGTCGCCAGTTCATGCCAACTGCTAACAAAGTAGTAGCGATCGCGGGGCCTGAAAGTGCGCCAATACCATAGAAAGCATGGAGTAAACCAATCAAATTGGCACTGCGGGAATCTTGCACAATGTAAGTGTTAATACCTGCATCAATCAACCCAATGCCCAATCCCAACCCCGATCCAGCGGCAACCATGAGAAACCAGGAGGGTGAGGTGGCATAGATCGTCAACGCCATTGTCAGCGCACCCGCAGCAATCAACAGCATTCGGGCTAACCCCAGCCGACTACTCACCAGACTGCTGGTGAATGCTGCTAGAATATAGCCGCTAATTTGACTGAGAAACAGCAGGGTGATGGTTGCTGGAGTCAGGTTATAGGTAGACAGAATGGAGGGCAGAAGAACTCCTAATCCTGCTTCAGCAATGCCAATGGCAATAAAGGCATAGAAAGCGATCGCCGAACCTATCCACAGAGGCGGTAAGGTGCGTTGATAGTCTGTCATTGGCTAGAATGCTCCTAGACTGCTAAGTTTAAGGGAGCCATTGTAATCCCTTATCCTGTAATTTATGCTCGATTTGCTGCATTTCCTGGATAGTTTCTCCAGTAACGATCGCATAAATTTCGGTGTAGATTTTTCCGTATTTAACCCTCTCTAAAGCCGACAGAACGATTAAGTCCTTGCGATCTAGTTCTGGTTTTAAGGTGACTAAAATTGAATCTAATGTTCCTTCCATGCGGTAGCTACTAGAATATTTAGCAACTTCCTTTCCCAGCCCCAGTAGGGTGTGACGCTGCAAGCACAACGGAGTCGATCCATTAACTCGGAAATTGGCATCGATCGCATAGAATTGTCCGTCTCGATCTTCCAGCACATCGAACCCAATCACGCCGAAATAACCCTGTTTGTAAGCATACTGACCAATGGCGGCAATCATTTCAAAGAACTTGCTCATGTCAGTGTTGCGGTAGTCAATCAGTCCTCCTAAATAGTTACCTTCTGGAGTGACGAGTTGGCTGGTAGTGCCGATGAGAGTTATCTCTCCCGTTTTGTTGACATAGAACTGTACGCAGTAATTCTGCACCTCATTTTTGACGAACTCTGAGACAATAATCCTATCGAGCAGCTTAATATTGAGGTATTTCCTGATTTCCTCAAAGCAGTAGTTCAGATCGTTGAGGCTTTTGATGATATAAGTGCCTTCCCCTGAGAGTCCGTGGGACGTTTTAATTAAGTAGGGAAATTGTGGTAAATGAATGTCTTCTAGATTATAAGTGTGTAAATCGTAACTCTCGTATTTTGGACATTGCACCCCCAGTTCGGCTAGGGTTACTTTGCTGAGTAAGCGGTAATGAGTGTCTGAATCAATAGCGTGTTTTTCAGGTTTTAGACGATCGAGGGGAAATAGAGTGATGAGTTTATCAAAGCGTTCGCTGTGGCTGAGATCGTCCAGATAAGTTAAGCGATCCATCATTAACCTATTGGAGTAGCTGAAGCCAAAATTCTCTTGCCAGTATGCAAGCAGCGACTTTGGCGGCGGATTAATTATAATTCCTGGAATGCGATCGCCTAACACAGCCAAAATTTTCCAAGGTTCCTTTTGGCAAATTTTGTCAAAGGAGGTTTTGGTGGCTTCACTACTGCCATCTTGAATAAAATATTTTTCCAGGTTGGGATAAGCAGCCCAACTGGCAGTTGCAGGGTAATTTAGGATAAATCCATAAGCTCCATCTGTAATATCTTGAGCAAACAGATCGGAAAGAGAACTCCCTTGAAAGTATTGAAAGTTATATTTTGAGTTCATTTAGCCCTCCGAGAAAATACATTTCCAAACTGTTGAGCAGATATATTTTCTGTCTGCACTCCTGCCAGCATAACCTTATCTTGGTCAAAGACAATTTCTTTAGCAATTGCAGCTAAGGCTTCAATAAATTTCAAATAAATGAATCTATCTTTTGGTTGAGTTTATTTGTAAAACTTTTGTGATTCTTTTGTTTTACAAATATTACACATTAAAGATTGCTATATTTTCTTTGCATAAATTTAATGTTTGATAATTTGCTTTTATTTATATATCTTACTTATATTTTAATTAGCTATATCAAACGAAAGAAATAAATTACGACAAGTGAGGATATTACATCATCTCATGATGGCCGTTAGCGCTAGCGTCTCCAAAGAAGAAGGTTTGAGCTTTTCTTCTCTACGAGAGACTGCGCCAACTAGACACTTCTCTTCGAGAGGCTTCGCCAACGCAAACGCTAACGCAAACCTGTCTTGCATTAGAATGGGCATTATAATAGTATTATAATGCCCATCCTACAAGCTCCAAATATTTACACTTGCACTTGGTAATTTAGGTTTAATTCATCTCCTGTTGTTCCCCGAATACCCCAGTTGTGTTTTGGGGTTTCTGTAATCGTGATTTCTATATCTATAGGTGCAATTGCAACTTGTTCAGATAAGCGGGAAAATAACAACCTAATTAATTTCTTTTTCGTTTCAATAGTGCGTCCCTCAAACATACTAATCTCAATGATGATGTATTTCTCTGAACGTCCTAAAGGGTAGATGAAATCATCGGGTTCGAGAGGAAAGAACCGATGGGTACGCTTGTCTTGAGGATATACTAGAGCTTCAACAACACAAGAATGAATTGCGTCAGAAATGGCACTGCGAGAATGACGGATAAATGAAGCAGTGCCATAGATTTTGATTTGTACCATTAACTAACTCTAGTCAAGTAACCACATCTCATTAGAACTATCGGGATACTCATTCGGCTGATTTTGAGGTTGATTTTGAGCTAGTGTTTCCGATGAACGATGTGATTTTTTGTAGTTAAGTGGATTGTAATGGTCTTTTACTGGTCTGATCGCGCTAGTTTCTTTGACAACTAGTTTAGATTTCTCTTCTACTTTTTGTTCTACTTTTTGCTCTGCTTTTTGTTTTAAAGAATTAATTTCTTCTATAAGCAGGGAATTTGCTTCTGCAAGTTGCAGCGCTGTTTTTTTGGTTTCATCAAGTTCTTTGCTTAGTTGTTCTAGTAATGATTTTTGTTCTGATACAAATGTTTTTTGTTTAGATAATTTTGATTGCAAATCAGCAACTTCTTGTCCAAGAGATGCTTCTTTTTTGTGGCTTGTTTCTAGATTACTTGTCAACTCTTTGACAGTTGCTTCTAAATCAGCCTTAGTAGGACTTGTGCGCTTAGTAGAAGTTGGCTCAAGTGGTTGTCCTAAAGATTCCTCATCATCTGAAGCTTGTTCTTCGACAATTTTTTCTGCTGTAACTTCGATCGCAGATTCACCTTCTGGGGGTGTAAATTTTTGCGCCTCTTCTTGTAGTAAGTCCGAGAGACTTTGTTTCCTAGCCATTCTTATTTTCTCCAATCACGCTGTAATTCATCAGCTGCACGGCGGTAGTCTAATTCCGCCTCCCGTGCATTTCCTCCTCGCCATTGAGTAATCGCTACACCTTCCAGTGCTGCTCGTTCATGAGCTTTATAGGCACGGATGAAGGTATTACAAGTAGGAATACCTAAGCGAGTCAGAGTGTTTTTTGCTTCTTGTGCTTCCCCCAAACTGCGGGTATCGACTTTGGTGAGCAATACCCGATGGGGAGTTCCCACAGGGATGACGGCTTCCTTGACTGTTTCCACGAGGATTGCTAAATCCATTGCAGATGGGGGTGTTGGCAAAACTAGATAATCTGCGATCGCAACTACCGCCACTAATGCTTCAGAGCGCAGGGCGGGAGGTGTATCCACCACTACTAAATCGTAACCTGTTATCTTTGCTAAATCACTTAAAAGTGCGGGATCGGTTTCTTGAGATAAATCAAATCCCATTCCCTGCTGACTGCGCCCAAACCACCAACTGGCAGAACCTTGAATATCTGCATCAATCAGCAGCACCTTTTTTTTCTTCGCAAAGTTTGCAGCCAGATTGACTGCGGTAGTCGTTTTACCGACTCCTCCTTTACCGTTGAGAATAGCGATGATTTTTGGCACTGCTTACTTCCGATGCTGCCTTTTGTTAGCGGTAGCGGGGCGTTTAGCCCGTGCTGAGTTAGGAGTGCTGAGTGCTGAGTTAGGAGAGATGCGATTAATCGCGTCTGTACAAGAGTTATTATTATCCTCTTTGTCTTCTTTTCAGTTCTCAGTTTCCAGTCCCTAGTCCCCAATCATGAATATACCGCTTTCTGTAACCCTAAATAACATGAAAACTCGTAACAATAAAATTCAGAAGCCATCAACTCCACAAAATTCTATGACAACTACTTACAATTTGCCTGATGGGCCTCAAATGCCGCGCTGGCTGAGGATGATCAAGTTTATTACTCAGCCAGTGAAATATATGGATGATTTTGCCCAAATCTACGGTGACACTTTCACGATCAGGAGTAGTAGTTCTGATAACCATCTTGTGTATTTTAGTCAACCCCAAGCACTTGAGCAGATTTTTACTGCTGATTCCAGCCATTTTGAGGTTGGGAGAGGGAATACAGGACTAAGATTTTTACTTGGCGATCGCTCCTTAATGTTAGCGGATGGCGATCGCCACCAGCGGCAACGGCAACTATTAGCTCCTCCGTTTCATGGCGAAAGGATGCGGGCTTACGGCGAGGAAATTCGGGAAATAACCCGACTGGTGACTAATGAATGGCAAATTGGTAAACCTTTTAAGATCCGTGAGTCGATGCAAGAAATCACCTTGCGTGTTATTCTCCGGGTTGTATTTGGTTTGACTGATGGAGAACTGTTTGAGGAACTGAGGCGATCGCTAAGTGATTTATTAGACTTCATCACTTCGCCCATAATGTCCAGCGCCTTCTTTTTCCAGTTCATGCAAAAAGATTTCGGTGCGTGGAGTCCGTGGGGTTGGGTTCTGCAACAACGGCAAAAAATCGATCGACTGATTTATGCTTTGCTTCGAGAACGTCGGGCTGAATCTGAGCAAAATCGCCAAGATATCCTAAGTTTGATGATGGCGGCTCGTTACGACGATGGTCAAGGGATGTCAGATGAAGAATTACACGACGAGTTAATGACGCTGCTAGTTGCGGGACATGAAACTACCGCCTCGGCATTGACATGGGCTTTTTACTGGATTGATCGTTTACCAGAGGTGCGTGAGAAGTTATTACAGGAACTCAACACCATTGGAGTTAACGCTGATTTGAGTAGTGTAGCTAAATTGCCCTATTTGACAGCAGTTTACCAAGAGACATTGCGACTTTACCCAATTGTCATGACTGCTTTCCCGCGGATTGTGAAAACCCCAATTACGATTATGGGCTACGAACTGCGAGAGGGAACAGCAATAGCCCCTAGCATTTATTTAGCGCATCATCGGGAAGAAGTTTACCCACAATCCAAGCAGTTTAAACCAGAACGCTTTCTAGAAAGACAATATTCACTTTATGAATATTTGCCCTTTGGCGGCGGCAATCGTCGCTGTATTGGAATGGCATTTGCCCAGTATGAAATGAAAATTGTCTTGGCAACTGTTTTGTCATAATTTCAAGTTTCGCTAGTGAATAAACGTCCCGTGCGTCCTGTGCGCCGTGGGTTAACTTTAGCCGCACCAGCCGGAATGAGGATGGTTGCAACACCTCAAGTTAAGCGTGCAAATACACCAGCGCTAGTTTAGGTAAGTAGGGTGGGGATTAAAATGCCCACCCTACTATAGGGTAATAACTATGACAAAACTTGAATTACAAAATCATCAAGTTTGGCGAGATTTAAGTGAAATATTAGAAAATTTAGATGCTAATAATCTTGTTAAAAAACATCTAGAACAATGTGATTATAAAATATGCGGCTATTGGGATGAACAAGATAAATATTATGAAACAATTACTTTGCCTTGTCTCCTAGAAGCCGAATTAGTTAGTAACTCTATTGGCGTTACCTACAAAGAACGTTTTTTACAACTAAAGTTTTTCCTGATAGCTTCTGCTGTTGATGGCACTCACAAACTAGGTGAGTTGGTTCTTATTTACAATGAAAATTTAGAGTTTGTTTATTGATGAAAATTGGCTTTTAGATATCGATTCTCCAATGCTTGAGATACAATTCTGAGGTCCAGCAAAATTTATAAATCCTCATCGCGTCCAGACTTGACAAAAAGCCAACTGATGTAGCAAGATGCATTTAAGTCCCTTTCGTCCCACATCTCGCAGTGGGTAGGAGGCAATGCATGATTGGCAGTATTTCTTTAACCACGATCGCAGCAATTTAAATCAAGGCACTTACCGCATCTTTGAGCCGGAGTGGAAAGCAGAGATTCTCCACTGGTTCAGCCAAAAAGATGTAGATAAGCAGCAGAAAGAAGATTTTATCCAAGCTTTAATAGATTTTGATGACGGTTGCGGCGATTTTTATCGGTATCGCGCCTATTTTTTGGCGGCTGAGGCTTTATCCCAGTTCCCAGAATGTAGTTTGGGTGATGCAATTGTAGAACAACTGCTCAAATGGAGTCATGCCTATTTTCGGCAAGATAAAAGCGATTGGCAGATACTACCAAAACCATTGGTGCAGACAGCTAGAAAAACCCTGGAATTAACCGACAGAAAACGGGTAATTGCTGCTTTTGTGCATTTGGTTCATACTACAGAAAGTCGTTCAATTCTCCGAGTTGCAGCCGAGAAATTAGGAACACTCGATCCGGGTAATAAAAGTGCGATCGCAGCTTTATTGCTGTTAATCAAGCAAGCTAAATTTATCCATTGGAGTGAAATTTATAGCTTGGGGCAAATTGGCTACAACAATGAAACTGTAATCAGTACTTTAGTCCAATTTATCAAGATGAAGCCTGATGAAATTACAAATTCCTGGTTGCTTTTAAAAGACATATATCAAGGTGCGATTATAGCTTTAGGAAAGATAGCTTATGGCAATCAAATTGCGATCGCTACCCTGATTGATTTCATACAAAAATACAAAGATCGCGTGATTTGTTCAGATGCAGCTAAGGCTTTGTGGGATATCGATCCAGGCAATGCAATAGCGTTAAATACTTTAGTCCAGATTCTCGAAACTACCAAGAATACATCTTGGCTCGATATCTCTGTCACATATCTGATGGCAATTGACCCAGGTAACAAAGCTGTAATTACTATTTTAACTGAGAGAATGAAAATCGCTCAGAATGAATTTTTCCGTTGTAACGCTGCTTTATGTCTAGGAAAATTCGATTCAGGTAATAGAGTAGCAATTACCACTTTATCCAAAATACTTGAAACTGCTGAGGATAAATGGGTGTATTTCTATGTAGCAGATATGCTAGCACCAACTAATGACTATCACCAGCAAATAATTAAAGCCATGTGGAAAATGGTTAATTTAAAAAATGAGCGTACATCTCTAAGTGCGCTCTTTATCTTGCTGGAAATAGACTCCAATAATCAACAGGCGTTTGATACTCTAATTCGGCTATTGAACACTACAAAGCATGAATCAATTTTGACAAGTGCTGCTTATAGTTTACAACAATTTAGCCTAAGTAGAAAATTAGAAGCAGAGAAGCTAAATGAACTAATCGCCGTCTTTATCAGATTCATTCAAACCCATCATTATCTTGAAGTTGAAGAAGATGAAAATGAAGATTTATTTCCATTGGAGCGGCTATCCTATGAATCTTGTCTTTTAGATATAGCTGATAATTTGATAAGCATCATCCAAAGCGAACATTTCCCACAAGTAGTCATCAGCCTAAAAGATTATCTGAGTGAACAGTTCTACAAAAACAATTCATATCGCTATGAAGCTGTGTTTAACATTATTTGGCATTGTGCCGAAAATCTAACTTACCCAGACTTCCACAAAGCAATCAACTAAACAACAAGCGCAGAGTTATTTCTCTTCCTCCGCGTACCTCTGCGCTTCCCTCCGCGCCCCTCTGCGTTAAAAAACAATTTCCCCCCTCATCCTCTCCTCCAACACATCCAACAACCCATCCACATCCTTTCCAACTTCCTCAAAACAAATCGGTGGTGCTGGTTCCGGTGCAAACTGAATTAACTTAATTTCCCCCTTCCCAATCCCAATCATCACAACCTCCACTTCCGGTTTATGATTCTCAACAATTCCCAAAATTTCCTGAAGTCGATTCTCAACTCTAATATTTAAATTCTCAATCTGTTCTTTCGGACAATAAACAAAATGCGGCGTTGGTTGCAAATCAATACCAACAGTACCTTGACTGTCACCATTTGCTAACCACAATCCCCAAAACAGCGCCGCCAATTCTTGCTGATTTGCTTTGACAAACTTATCCAACTGGCGACGCCACTTAGTATCACCTGATTCTGGCTGACTATTACCAAAAAACATAAATAATTCGTAATGAAGACACAGACAATAGGCGAAACTTATCTCAAACCTGACTGTACACGCCAGAGGCCGGAATAAATCCCGTCTTTCTCCAGCAATTGCTCATGGGTTCCCGACTCTACTAATTTCCCATGTTCCATGACATAAATGCAATCGGCATTGCGGATAGTGGAAAGACGATGAGCGATCGCAATTGTAGTTCTATCTACTGTAATCCGTTCTAGCGATCGCTGGATTGCCGCTTCTGTTTCATTATCCACCGCCGAGGTAGCTTCATCTAAAATCAGAATGGGCGGATTCTTTAAGACTGCACGGGCGATCGCAATCCGTTGTCTTTGTCCACCAGATAACTTTTGTCCTCTTTCCCCCACGATTGTCTCATAACCTTGGGGCAATTCAATAATAAATTCGTGTGCTTCGGCTATCTTCGCCGCCGTGATGATTTCTTGCTCTGTAGTTTCAAAGCTACCGTAAGCAATATTCTCAGCTACAGTGCCATGAAATAAAAAGACATCTTGACTCACCAAACCGATGCAGCGGCGTAAATCTTTTAAATTCAAACTTTGCAAGTCAATCCCATCGAGAGTGATGCTGCCAGCTTGCACTTCATACAAGCGCAACAAGAGTTTGACTAAAGTGCTTTTACCAGAACCGGTAGAACCGACAATTGCAATAGTTTTCCCCGCCGGAATATCCAAAGACAGATTTTTAATCACTGGAAATCTATCTTTATAGGCAAAATAAACATTGTTAAATTGCACTTCACCGCGCACTTCATCCACGGGTAAAGCTACATCACCTGTATGAATGGCGATAGGAGTATCTAACAAATTCATGACTCGATTAGTAGAAGCCATTGCCCTTTGATATTGGTCAAAAGTTTCGCCTAATCTAGTTAAAGGCCATAGCAATCGCTGAATTAAAAATACTAATACGCTGTAAGTCCCTACAGACATTGCTCCAGAAACCGCTGCCATCCCGCCATACAATAGTAATGCCGTGAAACCCACCAAAATTAGCATCCGAATTAACGGCACAAAAGCAGCAGAAAGAGTAATTGCCTTAGAGTTACTGCGGCGATAAGCATCACTATCTAATTCCAGACGATAAGCTTCATAAGCTTCAGCAGTGAAACTTTTAATAGTAGTAATTCCGCTGATATTGTTTGACAACCGCGAATTGAGAAAACCTACCTTTTCGCGCACATCAGCGTAGCGAGGTGCAAGTAATCGTTGATAGGCAAAGGAACCCCAGAGGATAAATGGCATCGGTGACAAAGCCATCCACGCTACACTAGGAGCCAGAATAAAGAAAGCAGCGCCAATAATTAGAACAGTTGCAGAAACTTGGATAATATCATTCGCTCCTCCATCCAAAAACCGCTCTAATTGGTTAATATCATCACTGAGGATAGACATTAAACCGCCAGTGCTGCGTTCTTCAAAATAAGCCAATTCCAACTCTTGCAAATGTTTGTATGCATCCAAACGCAAGTCATGCTGAATATTCTGAGCCAAATTCCGCCAAAGTCGAGCGTAGGCGTACTCAAAAACAGATTCTAGTATCCAAATGATGACAGTAAGGAAGGAAATAATCAAAAATTGTTGAAAGACATCGCGTACCCCTAACTGTGCAATTATGGAATCCTGTTGCTTGACTACCACATCAACCGCCACGCCAATTAAGCCGGGTGGTGCTAAGTCGAAAAATTTATTGAGGGTAGAATAAGTAGTCGCCAGCAAAATTTGTTTACGATACTGGTGTCCATACTCAAGCAAACGCTGGAGAGGATGCGCTGAATCTTTACGCCTTCTTGATGCCCGATGAGATTTTAATGCAGTAGCCACGGCTTTTTGCGATTTCGTGTCACTGATATTACCACGGAACAAAGCTTGAGTCCTAAGTCCTGAGTCTGAAGATTGATTCAGACAGACTAATGGGAAACTAGTAACTGAGTTTATTCAAGGAC
>JADEXV010000427.1 GCA_015206945.1 Nostocales cyanobacterium LEGE 12452
GAATGGGAATGCTTTCAACACGGTCACTGGTTTGTTGATCTTGCTTTGCCTGCTGTTCTTTCAGCTTTTTAGCGAGGTAGCATTTTCCATTGCAATGCAGCTGCGGCTTGTCGCGGTTTTGACAAAGGATGCGGGTGATATACTGCTTGTTGACATTGTAATAAGCGATCATTCCCCACTGACTAAACGTCGGCAGGATCGTTGTTATGAGCCATGTGTAAAGTATAACTGTCCGCATCGATGAGCGTGCAAATATAACAATTACATCAATATGCCCTTAATTTGCGGGCTGAACCTTACTTGTATGAAGATTAGAAAACTTCTTCCCGTGACCGGGTTAATGCTTGTCTGCTCTCTGACATTTGCACACGAGTTCTGGCTCGAACCGGTTAAATTTTGGCTGGTGAAAAATGAAAAAGTCCGCATTGACCTGATGGTTGGCGAAGACTATACCGGAGAGCATTCAAACGGGCATAAGTATAAGATCCTCAAACTGGACCACTACGGCAAAGGCCAGAAAGAGGACATTCGAAATAAAGTTTATGGGGACAGTCTAAGCAGCATCGATATGAGCTTCACCTCGGAAGGCAATCACCTGATTGCACTTAACAACACCAGCAAATTTATTGAGCTCGAAGCCGCTCAGTTCAACGAGTACCTGAGAACCGAGGGGCTGGATAATGTGGCAAAGCTTCGGGCACAGCGCAATGATACTCTGAAAGCGGGGCGTGAGTTGTACCAACGATGTGTGAAAACATTGATCCAGGTAGGCAAGCAGACTGATGAGACTTACGCTATCAACACAGGCATGCGCCTCGAAATTATCCCTGCCAAGAACCCATATGCGCAGACTGCAAAAAGCGCTATTACGTTTAAAGTGCTTTTTGATAATAAACCGTTGGGAAATGCACTAGTGCTGGCCTGGCATAAGATGAATGGAAAGACGACTCATCAATCGCTAAGGAGCAACAAAGATGGTAATGTAAGTTTTTCGATCGATCAAAAAGGCAAATGGATGGTCAGTACCGTGCACATGGTTCCAAACCTCGAACCCAAACAAGCTGATTGGCAAAGCTATTGGGGTAGCTATACTTTCGGGTTTAATGAGTTGTAATAGTCAACACTAGATCTGACAGTTGAGTTTTTTTAGGAATTACTCAAAAAATGAATTTGAGAAGGGGCCGGGAGATTCTCAGCCCCTTTTTCATTTCCGTCGGCCTGGTTATTCCTATCGAGTTGCTCTCCAGCAGAGCTCGTTTCCGCTTCACCAGGCAATTTAAAGTTATCGCTTTTGTCGAAAAACTCATTGACGTTTTTGCTTTTGGCAATTGCTTTACTATCTAAAAAGGTCTGCAACGGAGTTTTGCCGTAGCAATATCTGCCGCTGTGTGTCCTTTCGAGATTATAGTATTGGATCCACTTGTCAATGTCTGCCTGCAAGGTATCCAAGCTATCATAGATTTTCTTTCGGAATGCGATAGCGTAAAATTCCTCTTGCATGGTCCGGTGGAACCGCTCACAGATACCGTTAGTCTGCGGACTTTTTGCTTTCGTCCTGGTATGATCAATGTCCTCGATATTCAGGTACAACTGATACTCATGCTGTTCTTTTGCGCCACAATATTCTGTGCCCCGGTCAGTGAGTATACGTAGGAGATCGACTTCCTGCTCCTGATAAAAAGGCAGCACTTTGTCATTAAGCATATCCGACGCAACAAGGGCATTTTTACGATCATATACCTTTGCAAACGCTACCCGGCTATATGTGTCTATGAATGTTTGCTGATAGATTTTACCAACACCTTTGATATAGCCAACATAGTAAGTATCCTGCGCACCTAAGTATCCTGGATGGTGCGTTTCGATCTCACCTTTACTTTGCTCTTCCTCCTTTTTACGTTCCAGGGCTGCGACTTGCACATCAGTCAGGATTAATCCTTCTTGCGCGACTTTCGCGTCCAATGCCTTAAGTCTCTTTTGAAACGTTTCCAGATCATGCCGCACCCAAACACACCGGATCGTTGAAGGTGCAACAAAGATTCCGCGTTTTCTTAGCTCGTTGGACGCTCGCTGCTGTCCAAAAGCGGGTGACTCGATTGCGTACGCCACAACCACATCCTCAATCTGCTTTTCAATGCGGTTTTTTAAAAGCGGCTTGCTCCTGCTAATCTCCTTCAAGGCCAGCTCACCGCCCTCATCGTAGAGTTTTTGAAAGCGATAGAAACTGTCGCGCGAGTAGCCCATCACTTTGCAAGCATCCGACACATTACCCAACTTCTCGGCTAACTTTAACAAGCCAAGTTTTGGTTGAATTAACTTCTGCGTTGTTGTCATACTTAACTGATTTTAAGGTTAGTAAAGTTACTAACTGTCAGATTAAGTCTCAACTAATACATTTAACCTCATAGTCAACTGCGTTCGGCATGTTGTTTGCGCGGTAACTGAGTTGAGAATATTAAGAACCATACTGTTGTATTCAGGCTCTTCCATTCACTGAAAGGCTATGATATATGTGTTTAGTTAAATTTACTTTGACTCGGAAGTAACAATCTCCTCCGTCGTCCGCGTCTATCAATCCATATTTGTAATCGTTTGGGCTATACTCATCTTTGCATGCGCAATTAACCCAAACCTCTTTTTCTTTTTGCTGGTTAATTACTGCAACAAACTGCATATCATAGGATTCGAGCTGTTTAGATAACTCATCTTTGTTTTCAAGAATACATAGACCCACAAGCTTATTAACTTCAATAAGCTCTTCATTACTTAAATCGTAATGTATGGCATTGGGAAATATCGACTGATAAAACTTCGAAGTGTAGGTAAAAATCGATATATCTCTTACCTGCAAAGAATCAACATTCTGCCCTTCAACAAACTCCTGCCTTAATATTTGAAGCTTGAATGGCTCTGTGGAATCAAGAAATTCCAAAAATCCATGTTTAATGACTGCCTTCCGTCCATATATTGGAAAGAATGGCCTAGGAAATATCAATGTATCTTTTTTTAGGTAAAATTTGCCAGTGTCACGTATAACATTGTCAGTCTTCAATGCTTGGGTCATTGAAAATTGAAAGACAGAGTCTGAATATAATTTCAATTCGTAAATTACTTTTAGGCGATGATGGTTTTCAGCTCTGAGTAGAATTTTACGATTTTTACTACATTGAAAATGGAGGAATGCAAATATAACAATGAGGGCACGTATAACCATAGTTTTTGAGTTTCATCTTATTTCAAAAGCGGGTTGATCACATAAATGGATGTCGTCCACACGCCGAAACAATAAGCGGTGTTGGGTCTCATAATACGTTCGCTCTATGGGCTTTCAGTCTTCTTTCCTGCATAAAGTACGATGTATTATTATGACTTACCACGCCATGAGACACAAAACTAGAACTTTTCGCTGTCCATTGGCAAGCAGCACTGGTATTAGCTAGGCATTTCTTGCCTCTTACCCGCAATCGGCCAGATG
>JADEXV010000056.1 GCA_015206945.1 Nostocales cyanobacterium LEGE 12452
TTGACAATTCTTGTAAGCAGGCTTTGATCCGTTCTTGTTTCTCTTGGTTCATTGTCAGCGATCGCACAGGGTTATTTCCCTTTACATTTTCCCATAAATGATAAATCTTCCAAAACTGGATGCTCCCCATCGGGAGCGCATTAAATCAATCTTGATTACTCCAGACAATCAAACTCTAATTAGTACAAGTTTGGATAACACTATTAGATTTTGGAATACGCAAACAGGAAAGGAAATTCGCACAATTGTTGAAAAAACAGGGGTAAGTGCAATGTTACTGACCCCAGATGGACAAACTTTAATTAGTGGTAGTGGCGATCAAACTATCAAATTTCGGAATCTCAAAACTCGAAAAATTGACCGGATACTGAAAGTAGAAACAACAGCACTTGCAATTACTCCTGATGGTAAAACCCTCTTCAGCGGAGGTGAAAATGGGGGAAAAGTTCGGGTTTGGAGTCTGGTAACAGGTAAACAACTAGGCAGTTTTACCCCACCATTACCCCAAAAGGAAGACCTCATCAACGGTTCGGAACGAGCATCAGCCCCAATTACGCTTGCTGTTAGTAACGATGGGACAATGCTCCTTAGTGGTGGATACGACGATAGCTTTCAATCTGGTGGAGTCAGAAGCACAGATAGTAAAGGTTTCAAAGCTTGGGACTTGAAAACAGGAAAGCTAGTTCATAATTTATCGTTTGGTATGAGTATTGATGCGTTAATTATAAGTCCCGATAGCAAGACATTTATTACTGGTGGCTTAGGTAGAGAAATCATATTACGCGACATCAAAACAGGGAAATCACTCATGAAGCTTACCGGACACGCAGGTGGGATTTATGGACTTGCATTAAGTAGTGATGGAAAGACTTTATATACTGGTAGTGGCGATAAATCTGTTAAAGTTTGGCAGATAAAACCATAGTTATAAAAAGTCACTGTACATCCTCTGAGAGTTGTTTCCTAGTGGTCTCCAAGCTAAGAATACAGAAAATCAACCACAGTAAACCTGCCCCATAGCCAGCTGTCACATCAGTTAACCAATGTACTCCCAGATAAAGCCGACTGAAACCAATGGCAGCAATTAAGACAACAGTCAAGGCATAAATCCAAAAGCGCCATTGAGGAAACTGTTTTGCTAAAATATAGGCGGTAAAACCGTAGATCGCTATTGAAACCATTGCATGACCGCTGGGGAAACTGTGTTGACCCACATTAATAATATGTTTCCACAGTGCTGGACGCGCTCTACCAAATAATAGTTTCATCAAGCAATTTAGCAAGATTGCGCCGACTCCAGCTATGCCCAAGATAGTTGCTTCCCGGCGACGATTATAATATAAAGGACTAATTGCCAGCCCCAAAGAAGATAACAGCATTACTACTGGATCGCCAAGAAAAGTAATACTAACCATGATGCGATCGCGCACTGGTGTATGCAACCTCTGGATCAAGAGCAAAATGGCTTCGTCAAGATTATATGTATACAACAGTCCGGTGGCGCATACAAGAGCGCCAACAGCCCCCAATACCGGAATAAGTTGACTACCTGTTTGGTTTAATTGCCGCTGCATAGATATTTGAGGCAGTACGACTGAATCAGATATGTTTCGGTTATTATCCTCAACGAAAGCAGTAGTTTCTTTAGTGACAGCGTTAGAAGCAAGTGATTTACTGCTTTTTTGCCGATAATCTAAGAGGATGTCTTGAATGAGGAGAGCGATCGCGTTTAGACTCTTATCTGGATGGAAAATAACAAGAACATTCCCTGTGTAACTATTAGCACTAGCTCCTGAGATTATTTCCTCTTTTAATAATCTCGATTCAAGATATTTTTTAAGAGCTTCTGAATGATAAAGTCCATTTACCTTATATCTAGCTCTTCCTTTAACAGCAGTGTGTATTGCGTGAACCCAATGGTTTTGATTAGGAAGTTTATGAAAGTGAGGATTACCCATTTGTTATTGATAATAAAATGCTTTGACTGAAGGCAGTAGTCTGTCGCATTAATTTTGATGAGTTCGTAGTAAGCACTTCAGTGCTTAAAATCCAGGACTAAAGTCCTTATTACGAACTTTTTCACCCTTCATAACTAATGCGATAGACTACTAGGGAAGAGATTTTAATGACTTCTCGGAAATTCCAGTTATTTCAGAGCTACTTACTATTAACCAATAATCATTTTAATAGCTATTGCATTAGTAACTACACAAGTTCAGGTTCACTAGCAGATTTTAGTTTCAAAGGCTGGGAGTTCACCTCGCCGCCGCGCAATCGCCATCGCTTGTTAGGTAAGATAAACATAGTGGCAGATTTTAGCCTCTTAATAATGCTTCTTGAGGTAGAAAGTATCTGTTCCCAAACGTCTGTCCTAACCCTTCGATATACAATAATATTACGTGCTTGGTTGAGCTTGCGTGTACTATCAATTAGGTTGATTAGAGCATCAAAAATAGTCCCCACAATTGATTTTGCCATTACCTCTTTTGGCAAAACCACATCTTGGGCAGTTTGAATCAGGTTGACCAGATGCTCGCGCATTTGGTTATCTGAAATTACACCTCCTTTATAATTGATGACGATAGATGCAGCTTTCGGGTTAATACGGACATTTGTAACTTTAGTATCGGATTCTATAGCTAATTTGAGTTGATTAGCATACTCAGTATCTCTGGCTAGTAGAGGAATACGAAAACGAATTCGCCCAGGAATTGTATGGACAATGCTATAGAATATCTTTTGAGATGACGCTGTTTTATTAGCTAAGTTTTTAGCTGCCTTTTTTGGTGGTAAACACAGGTTAAGGCTAGCAGCTTTGTCAGAGTTAGACCGTTTTATAGAAGTCATAGTACTATTTTTTAATTCCAAAAAACAAAAAATGTAAGCAGGCTTATTAACTTATCTATTGATGTTCTAAGAGAGGTTTTATTAAGTTGCATTGACTTTACTTTAGTGATACATATTTTTTTGAGTTTAAAAATCTATCTCAGTAGTGAATCTAGCTGTAGCTGCCATCAGGTTTATTAAGTTTCTTTAACACTGTGGTTCACTAATAATAATGGAATAATTAAGACGATAAACGTTAAAGAAGGCAAAAGAAAAAAGGCACTTACCAATATATTTAGGGATTCAGCATCGTACTTAATTAAAGCCGCTAAATCCGAGGTTTGGCTTTGTGCTTAAA
Source organism: Nostocales cyanobacterium LEGE 12452 (assembly GCA_015206945.1). Taxonomy (GTDB): domain Bacteria; phylum Cyanobacteriota; class Cyanobacteriia; order Cyanobacteriales; family Nostocaceae; genus Nostoc. The sequence goes on from JADEXV010000056.1 coordinate 3,185, forward strand.
GCCCTGCTCCCTCTTGCCCTTTGTCTTGCTGATAAATGCTCTTTCTCCTTCCTTCTTATATAACTATCTTTTTTATTTGCAAGTATTTCACTACATAGACTTATTGACATGTAAGCATTTTCATGAGTTACAGTTGAGTTACTATATTCTCAAGTAGTAAAATCAAGAGTATGTATGAATATAGCCGATGGCAGTATTGCCCTAATTTCATGCAAACCTTGCTTATTTATTTTATTTAATTTCTAGGTATTTGTTTATGCAGCAAGGGTTAAACTTACTAATTCAACTGGTACTAGAGTTTGCACCTGTTATTGCAGAGCTAGTACAAAAGAGAAGTAAAGATTTAGCTCTGAGTAAATATGAACCGATTGAAGTAATTCCCGAAATACTCAAAGTTCTAAATCCTTCCAATAAAAAAAGCAGTTATGTTGAAGACTTTGAACAAGAAAGATTTTTCCAACAGCAATTAGTAGCCGAGAATCACCAAACGCAATTAAGAATAGCCGCCCAAGAGAGAGAAACAGCGCTCAAGTTGCCAGAAGTCAATAAAATTCTTGATAGTTGGCCTTTAAGATTATATCCTTCACAGATTTTAGATCACACCAATTATGGGCGCACTCCACTAAAAATTTTTATTGCTCCTCCTCAAGTACATTTTGACCAATTTAACGGTAATAGAGATGAAACAATTTCCCAAATTGAGTTAATGTTGGCTGAAGGATTACGAGATTTTCTCAATAAGCATTATTCTCTAAACAGTCAAGTTAGACCAACAGAATTATTGGCAGGAGCTTGGGACAGTAAACGTTTTCACAGTGAATCAAGTATTAAGGCTCTGTTTGGAATGTTGAAAACAGAGCCTATTTTGATTTTAGAGTCAGAAAATGATGGAGATTATTTAAATTTTCGGATTGCCTACTGGGGTTTGGGACAAGGTAATTATTATTATAAAACAATTGCTTGTTTACCTTATCGAGAAATTTTGGAAGAGTCTGCTAAAAAACGGGCGTTAGAATGGAAAAAAATTAGAGATGAACTCCTAGCATTGGGAGAAGAAAGCGAGGAAATCAATCATATTGGAAAAGAGAATGTTGTTAATTTGGCAATTTTAGAAAAGTTAGAAAAATGGAATGAAAAAGGAATTGATATTAGTAAGTTATCTTTACAATATCAAGTGAACCGCCAAGACTTTGAAAACCTCTGCCAGGTTTTGATTACTTATCACTGTTTGGTTGCAGGTTGGGTAGCGGATGTTTACCACCTGGTTAATCATGGTGTAGCTCCACTATTACCAGAGTTGCTGCCGAGTTTGCTGTCAGATACTTTTGATTTACAATCAATACAGATTATCGCCTCCGGTTACAAACAAGTTTACCAAGCTCTGGAAAATGAGCGTTGTTACTGGATTCCAGAATTGGCTTTGCAATTAGCCCAGAGTTTATCTCATTTAAGCGATGCCTACGGCGGTAAACTACGCTCTTGGGCAAATGAACAACTTGATTATTCTGTGAATACATGGTTACAACTACGCCAAATATCACTACAAGATTCTACTAACCCGCTTCAGGCAATGCAATCAGCCGTCAGCATTAAAGATGAAGAATATGTGAAAAAGTTAAGAGAATATTTTGTTGCAGTCGGTGATAGTCAGAGTCTTGCTGATGTTGAGGAAATTTTGAATTGCGTCGCTAATCTCAAACACCAAGTAACACTACAACATATCGTTCTCAGCCACACCCTAACTGGACATTCAGAAAAAGTGACATCTGTTGTCATTAGTCCTGATTCTGAGAGTTTAGTTACCGGGTGTGCAGATAAAACCATCAAAGTATGGAATCTTAAAAGCGGCAAACTTATTCGTACTCTGACAGAAGATTTAGGCGAAATTTCCTCTGTTGCGATTAGTCCTAATGAACATTATCTCGCTGTTGGTAGTTGCCAACATCCCAAAAGTAATGTGAGAGTATACAACCTCAATTCTGGCAAACTAATTCACACTCTATTAGGACATCAAAAACCGGTTAACTGCATCGCCATCAGTCCAGATGGACAGATTCTTGCCAGTGGCAGTAATAAAATCAAAATTTGGAATTTGCATAAAGGCGATGCCTACGGCGGGCTATGCCAACGCATTTGTACCCTTTGGCATTCATCCCCAGTTAATGCTGCTGCTATCAGCCCTGATGGGACAATTCTCGCTAGTGGTAGTTCTGACAACAAAATTAGGCTGTGGAATCCACGCACAGGAGATCCATTACGCACCCTCAACGGACATTTAGGTGGGGTGAAATCAGTAATCATTAGTCCTGATGGAGAATTTCTTTTTAGCGGTAGCACAGACAAAACTATCAAAATTTGGCATTTAGCTACAGGTAAAATTCTACACACCTTGACTGGACATTTAGAAGAGGTAAGATCCTTAACTGTTAGTCCTGATGGAGAAATTCTCTTTAGCGGTAGCGCAGACAAAACAATCAAAATTTGGCATTTGCGGAAGGGAGAATTACTGCAAACGATCGCAGAACACTCAGGGGCAATAAACTCTATTGCTATTAGCCAGAATGGTCAATTTCTTGCTAGTGGTAGTTCTGATAAAAGCATCAAGATTTGGCAGATTAATTAAGCTTTTTAGTTACTCGCTTGATGATTGTTTTTGGCTAGTTCCGTGCAACTTAATAAAGCTATCAAAAGCATACCATGCTAAAACATACCAAGGAATAACTTCTAACTGCAACCCTTTATTAAGTAATTGTCGCACCGAAAGACTAGCTAACCCCAAAGGAAAAAGAATCCGCAGATCGAAAGCACCATGCGTTGACTGTTTGACGCGCTGGTTTAAGTCAACAACCGCAGATGATACTCCTGCTGCTGCCTCGGTGTTACCCTCGGAAATATCGGCAAAAATTATTCCTAAATCTTTAAGTGTTGCTAGCACGTTTTCTAGACTGCCATCTTTACCATCGTGATTGATAACAATACTGCCATGATAGAAATTTGTCTTAACTTTAGTAATGTGAGAATTTGCTGACAAAGCATTGGCGATGCGTTGCATTTTTTCGGGTTGACGATGGGAATGAACCACTCTCAACCGCAATCTTCCGGGGGTTGAACTTACAACTTTTGTAGATATCGGTTTTGGTAATGTTTTGAAAGTGGGCTTGTCTATAATTTCCAGCATTTTATTGTAAGTGCTATGACCATTTGTCAACATACAACCACCTTTTTTACTTGTGTGATAGTGGATTTTTTGTTGTGGGTTTGTTATTTACAGGAATGAGTGGAAAATTAAGGAAAAAGGAACCGCAGAGGACGCAGAGAACACAGAGGAATTAAGAGGAGCGAGAGAGTTTTTGCACTATCTTGCTACTAGGAGCTTCCAAAACATAAATTATTCTATTTTCGTAGGGTGCGTTAGGTGGAATACCGTAACGCACCTTACTAATTTGACATTTTGGTAATTGTAAGTCGCCTATGGCAAAGTTTTTAACTTGCTAATGGGCAGATGAAATTACACACCATTATCGGCGACATTATCGCCATTGGTGGCAGACGCTTCAAATACGGGGGTTTCTTTTTCATCAGCAAGTTCTGCTCTGGCTTCGGCTACCATGTCTTCCCAGGTTTCGCCCATTTCTGCAATGGTTCCTTTGCTTCTTTCATAAAGACCAATTCCGCCTTTGATGACTGATTTGACTAAGGGTTTACCAACTCCAGCGACAATGGGCAATAAAACAGGTGCTAAGAGTACTGCACCAATTCCGGCTATAATACCGGGAGCGCCTGCATCTTCAACAAAATCACTAATTTTAGGTGCCATTTTCAATTTTCTCCTATTTAATTAAGAAACCTCGGAAAGCTTTTTAAGATACTCTTGGCGGCATAGTTGGATCACCTTGCCGATGGTAGAGCTTTATGTTGACGATTTTTAAGAATTGGACGCAAACCGTTGACTCCAGCAACTACGGTTGAGCCATTGTTGACTACTGTTGCAGCTAAGGGGTTAAGACCAAAGAAAACGGCTATTACCATTGCTGCTAGGTTAGGAACAGCAACAAGTCCTGTGTTTTGCCGAATCAATTGCTTGGCTTGACGAGCGATCGCGATCGCTTCTAATAAACCATGCAAGTCATTCTGCATCAACACTAAGTCTGCTGTCTCGCGGGCTATCTCAGAACTGTTGGCGAAGGATACAGAAACATCAGCGTAGGCTAAAGCTGGGGAATCGTTGATCCCATCACCTACAAATGCAACTGTCTTACCTTGTTCGTGCAGTTGGCGGACAACTGTTGCCTTTTGTTCTGGAAAAGCTTCTGCGTGAGTATGCGTTGGCAAAATACCAAGTTCAGCAGCTACAGCAGTAGCCGTTCGCTTGTTATCGCCGGTTAGCATGTGAATCTCTACACCTTCGACTGTCGAAAGTGCTGTGATGACTTCCCGGCTTTCGGGACGGAGAAGGTCACTATATTTAATAATACCTTGAAGTTGACCGTTGCTAGCTACATAAATCGCTGAATTTGGAGATTTTTGGTGGCCATTTAACGCTTCGGTGTCAATGCCACTGGTACGCAAAAAGCGATCGCTCCCAACGAAAACTGTCTCTCCATCAATCTGAGCTTGCACGCCCAAACCTAGTTGATAATCCCACTTGCTACGCGGCAATATTTCCACTTGCTCTGCTTGGGCATAGCGAACAATTGCTTCTGCTACTGGATGAGTTAAACGTTGTTCGGCGGCTGCTGCTAATTCCAACACTCGTAATCTTGAGGTTGCTGGATTGAGACTTTCCACGCTGACAACATCGACTTCTCCCTTAGTCAGCGTCCCCGTTTTATCAAAAACTATGGTATCAACTTCTGCTAGTTGTTCTAACGCCCGTCCACTACGGATGAGAATCCCCCGTCGGGCAGCATAAGTTAATGCTGCTAAAACTGTTGTGGGGACAGAGACTCGAATCCCTGTAGCAAAGTCTAGAGTTAAAACGCTGGCTGCCCGTGAAGGGTTGCGGGTTGCGGCAAATACTGCCCCACCAAGTAGCAAAGTTGGCACAACAGCTTTTTGAGCAAATTTCGTGGCATAATTCTCCATCCGCGTATCGTGGACAGGCGCTTCTTGCATTAACTTAATGCTCTGTCCGGCGCGGGTATCATTGCCTATCCATTCTGCAAGAATATAAATTCGTCCTTCTCGTACCAGGGTTGAAGCGAAAACTGGTTGTCCCTTTTTCTTCAAGACTGGCATCGACTCGCCAGTTAATTTCTGCTCATCTAGCAGGGCTTTACCTCGCAAAATGCTACCATCAACCGGCACTTGTTCACCAGGGTAAACAATCACTGTATCGCCACGCTGCACATCTTGAATGGGAATTTGTTGCTTGTCGCCATTACGTTCTACCCAGACAAATTGCCCTAGAGAACTAAGTAAATCTAGAGTTTGTTGAGCAGAAGAACGAGCCGTGCGATCGCGGATATTTTCGCCTACCTCAATTAAACCGAGCATCAGCGATGGTGTGAGAAATTGCCCTTGGAAGGTAGTAATAGCGATCGCCATAAAATCCAAAAAGTCAATATTCAATTTTCGCTCTACCCTAATACCTTCCCAGGCTCGTTGGACAACCGGTAGTGTAGCAATGGCGATGGGAAGCACTACTATCAAAGGCGGGATCGATAATCCTAACGGCCCTCCTAGTACTGCTAAAGTAGTGGCAACGGCGGAGAGTTGTAAACCTGGCCAAGATGGCTCTTTTTCAGTTTCCGATGATGTAGAGTTTTTCAGAACTACTACCTCACTAGCAGCCTGAATCAAATCGTGAAGGTGCGATCGCATCTTCGCATCGGAAACTTTATCAGATTTATAAGTAACTGCAACTGACATTGCCGCAGGCTTGACACGGACATTCTTCACCAGCGCATCTGCTGACAACAATACTTCCAGACGCTTGGCATAATCGGCATCACAGCGTAAACGAGGTAGGCGAAACCTTACTCTTCCTGGAGTTGTATGGACAATGCTGTAGGTAACGTTGGGTAACTCTCCTTGAGAGTGTCCATTAGTCTCAATTAAAGAAACTTTTCTATTCCCTTCCAACACAGTGAATTGAGATTTTGGGGGTGATGGTAGTTGCAGTGCTACTTTTGCCATTACTTGTCTTTAATCCAATAATTGTTACACTTCGATAAAAATCAGGCTCTTTACTGAGATAAAGAGAGTAAATTAGCCACCAATCCTACGAGATTGATTAGCTATCAATTTGGTTATTTGTCATTAGCTGGATTCGTTAGTTAACTTATTGCTGTGGCGGGATCATTGGCGGATTCAATTAGATTGGCTAGATGAGATATTGGTGTTGACAAAAAGCTTTGTACTCGCTTCTGAGAATTCTGCATCATCCCAGTTTTATAGGTAATGACAACTGATCTCGCAGCGCTATTGACTCGCTCACTTGTAACTGTAGAATCTGATTTGAGTAATGTCTTTAACCGTTGGACATATTTTGGATCGCAGGCAATTCGAGGCACACGAAATCTTACTCTTCCGGGAATTGCATGAGCAATGCTATAAGCTACTTTTGCAGGTTTTTTTGGTTGTTGAATTACAGAATTCGAGGACACCGAATTGCTTTTAGTCTTAGAGACTGACGCATCCACAGAAGGTAAGGAGAATGTTGCTGATTTCTGCTTCTCTGCTGGGATTTTTGGCTTTCTATCCTGCTTGTCTTCTGTCGTCACCGCAGTTGAGCATGGTTTTAATTGATTTACAGATGCGGATACCACTTCTGGATTACCAGCCAACTGAATTAAATTAGCCAAGTGCGATCGCATCTCAACATCTGACATTACATCAGATTTATAGGTAATAGCAATTGACCCTAGCATCGTAGTGTTGACTTGCTGATTGATTACCAAAGACTCATTGGCAAGCAACGCGAGAAGACGTTGCACATATTTTTCATCTTCGCTAATTTGAGGTATGCAAAACGCTACTTGTCCGGGAAATGCACAAATAATGCTATATGCTACCCTTGCAGGCGGCGTTACTGGGCAATTAGTCTTGTCTGTGACTGTATGCTCTTGTTTTTTGTCTAAATTTGCTGCCGTTTCTAAATTTAAACCAGTCATAATTGCCCTCCAGTATTCCGCAATTTGAAACTGTATATTTAAGTTCCCAAGGGTAAGTTCGCCATCATACCTAATGAAAAAGACATCGCAGGCGATTTTAGGCTACTCCACAGACTGGATAACTCTGGAGTTGTTTGGTTTGCAGTTGTTGAGTTGATAACTTCAGCAGTCTGAGTAACCTGATTACTATGATTTAGCGTTGTTGCGTCTGTAACTTCAGTTGTCTGAGTAATAGGATTAGTATGATTTATCGTTGTTACGTCTGTAATTTCGGGAGTCTGACTAACTTCTTCTAGGGGTTGTTTCGCCGTTGTTATCCCTACTGTTGGTGGGTTTGTCTCTAATGCTAATTCCATTAGATTCACCCAATAAGATAATGGAATCTCACGAGACTGATAAGCGATCGCGATCGATGCTGCACCAAAATTCACACGCACACTTGTAACTTGAGCATCGGTTTTCACTATTCTCTCAAGCCGCCGCCCATAGGCTCGATCTTGGGCGATTTTTGGCACATTCAACCGAATACGTCCGGGAATTTGATGAACTACGCTGTAGTCAATCTTTGCAGGTGCTACCACCTTGCTATTTTCTTGTTGGATAGTAGATTCGGATATATCGCTTTTTATCGCCGAACTGGTGTGATTACCTTCGTTCTTTTCTGATGTCGGAACTTGAGAGCCAAGATAACCAATTACACCACGGGTTGCATCCGCCGCAATCATATAAACTGGAATCGAAACCCAGCCATGAATTCCCAAACCTCCAGTTACCGCCAAACCTGTCATCATCGGAATTAAGGAAATACCTTGCTCTTTCCAAAATGAAGGCGATTTCCAAGCTGCAAAGGGATCGGTCTTGCTAGGTGAATCAGACGAATCCTGCGGCTGTTGGATCTTAAGATCGGATTTTAGCGCCAAAATTTGCGGTAATGATAGCTTATCTTCATCAAAATTAACTACCAAACTACCCGTTTGCTCATTCACGGCAACTTCCCTCACTCCTTCTATGGAGCGTAAATCTTGGGCTATGTTGTCTAATATCGAGTTAAGACTACTGTCAGTGGTACGGAGTCGCACGCGCCCGGTAGTTACATGAACTATTTGCAAGGCACCTGAAGGCTGTAACTCCGTTGACTCTGCCATCGCTTTAGTTGTATGATGCTTAACTTTATTACTTTGTTGTGTAGAAATTAAGTCAGATGATATTTTACCTGACAGACTTAATTTTTCGTGATTAATGATACTTTTAGTCATTTCCTCGATTACCCAATAGCTCAATCAAGCAATAGGTTAACAATAGATTAACAACAGGTTAACTTTAACACGTAGTTTGGAGGTTAAATCTATTTCTTGCGGATTATTTTCTATTAAAACTTATTAAGATTTGCTGTTCATATTCTTGTTTAGTAAATACGTATAAAGTAAGTAAACCAAAAAGTTTTGTAAGGATTCAGGTCAAATAGTTAGGAAGTAGAGACGGGCAAAACTGATAATTAATAGCATCCGCCAGTAGTGCTTGTACGAATGGCACTAAGAAAAGATGAAACCTTTGCCAGGACAGGGTGTCGGGGGTAGGGTGTCGGGTGTAGGAAAAAATTAAGAAAAGTAGAAAACTTGTACTGACATTAATTAACTTCTTCCTCACTACACCCGACACCCAACACCCCACACACAAAAGCCTTATGAATAATGGATTTGCCCTTATCTTAGTGCCATTCAGTGCTTGTACAAAGAAATCAATCACAGCGGCGACGGGGTGTAGCAGGAGCCTTGACAACTCGATTGGTACAAGAGGCATAGGCGTGACAGTAGCTTTACTCATGGCAGCACATGAAGCAGAGGAGCGGATCTATACAGGCGCTGGTTTCTCTACGGCGAAATTTTGCATATTTCGCTCCCAATACTCAGTAAATAATTAGTTTGCAATACTTAATGTTTGAAAAACTAATTATTAGTTTTTCGTGTTATTGTGATTTCCAGCACATCTTTTTTTGTATTTATTGTGTAGGCTCTATCTGGTAAGTAAAATTACTAGATAAATTTATGGTGATTAGAGCGCCAAGCAGCAGAATTCCTAATTCTGCTGTGATATTGACCTGACTTACAGTTCGGTTATTTGATTTTTGAGCAATTAGTAGGTAACTGAACGGCAAGTTACTAGAAAAGCTTTGCATAACTACATTCAGTGTCTAGAAGAGGTGAATGCCTGAATGGCTGACACTAATACTTGAAAGTTTTACGGAGAAAAGATTTTATCGATATGCCATCCAAGGATTTTTTGGACGTATATCAGTGGTTAAAACTATGATGCTCTCGTATTTTCATCAGCACTTGCCACTTAATTATGTGGGTTCGATCAAAATGTGTGATGCATTCGAGCAGTTAGGAATTGCCAACCTTTTGTAGCAGCAGTAATCATAACTGGCGACAAGACGTTCCGCTAACGCACTATAAGAAAAGAAAAATATATGAGTACAACACGCAAGTTTCGTTTAGGTGCATTCATTCAAGCTACCGGACATCATGTCTCTGCTTGGCGACACCCCGATTCACAAGCAGATGCAGGGCTGAATTTCGAGCATTATAAGGAAATTACCCAGACCGCCGAACGCGGCTTATTCGATGCAGTTTTCCTGGCAGATAGTCCAGGAGTCTGGGGCGGCGCTCCAGAAACTCAGCATCGCAATGGTAAAATTGCCCATTTTGAGCCTGTCACCCTCTTCTCGGCCTTATCCTCTGTAACCCAAAACATCGGCTTCATTTCCACCGCCTCGACTACTTATGAAGAACCCTATACCCTGGCACGTAAGTTTGCCTCGTTGGACTATTTGAGTAAGGGCCGGGCGGGGTGGAATGTAGTGACTACAGGCAATGAGAATGCTGCACGTAACTTCGGACTTGAGCATCACCCCGAACATAGCCAGCGTTATGAACGAGCTGAAGAGTTTGTGGAAGTGGTGAAAGGTCTATGGGATAGTTGGGAAGACGATGCTTTCATCCGTGACAAAGAGTCTGGGGTCTATTTCGATCCGGATAAACTGCATACATTGAATCACAAGGGCAAATATTTCTCTGTAAAAGGCCCTTTAAACGTTGGTCGTCCGCCCCAAGGTTATCCGGTAATTGTTCAGGCTGGAGCCTCCGAATCAGGACGGGACTTAGCTGCACGCACTGCCGAGGTGATTTTCACCGCCAATCAAACCCTAGCCGATGCCCAAGAGTTTTATGCTGATGTCAAAGGTAGGCTAGCACAATATGGGCGATCGCCAGACGATCTCAAAATCATGCCTGGTGCTTTCCCAATCATTGGCCGTACCGAATCAGAAGCTCAAGAAAAATACGAATTCTTGCAATCGTTAATCCATCCCGATGTGGCCTGGGGGATTTTAAAGAACTATTACAAGGGTGTGGATTTGTCGAAATATTCTTTAGATGATGTGGCTCCCGAACTACCCAGCGACACCAACACTAACAAAAGTCGTCTCAAACTAGTTAGAGATTTGGCTACTCGTGGAACTCTCACATTACGCCAGTTGTATCTCTCTCTTGCTACCGCACGAGGTCATCGCACCATACTTGGTACTCCCGAAACTATTGCCGACCAGCTAGAAGAATGGTTCAACAACGGTGCAGCAGATGGCTTTAATATCATGCCGCCAATCCTTCCCACAGGATTGGATGAATTCGTTAATCTAGTTGTTCCTGTCCTCCAAAAACGCGGACTGTTCCGTACTGAATACGAAGGCAGTACCTTGCGTGAAAACCTGGGATTGCGTCGTCCGACGAATCGTTTTGTCGCTAAACAGCTAGATGAAAGATTGGTGTTGGCGTAAATGACTTTTCATATCTGCACTGTGCTGAAGCAGAGATGAAAAGCAATTAACTATCGCACTGTAGAAAAAAAGATATGAGTACAACACGCAAGCTTCGTTTAGGTGCATTCATTCAAGCTACCGGCCACCACATCGCCGCTTGGCGTCACCCCAATTCACAAGCAGATGCTGGGCTAAATTTCGAGCATTACAAGGAAATTACCCAAACTGCCGAGCGCGGCTTGTTCGATGCAGTTTTCCTAGCCGATAGCCCCAGCCTACAAGACAATGGTGAACCGGAGGTGCTAAAGCGCAACGGCAAATTAGCTAAGTTTGAGCCAGTGACACTATTTTCTGCACTGGCCCCATTAACCAAACACATTGGCTTTGTTGCTACCGCTTCGACCACTTATGAAGAACCCTACACCCTTGCACGTAAGTTTGCCTCACTAGACTATCTGAGTAACGGTAGAGCAGCGTGGAATGTAGTCACCACAGGTAATGAGAATGCCGCAGGTAATTTCGGTCGTGATGAGCATCTAGAGCATAGCCAGCGCTATGAACGCGCCGAAGAGTTTGTGGAAGTGGTGAAAGGTCTGTGGGATAGCTGGGAAGATGATGCCTTCATCCGAAACAAAGAATCTGGTGTCTATTTCGACCCAGATAAACTGCATACACTTAACTACAAAGGCAAACATTTTTCTGTCAAAGGCCCTTTGAATGTTGGTCGTCCGCCTCAAGGTTATCCGGTGATTGTGCAGGCTGGTGCTTCGGAAGTCGGCCGTGAACTGGCGGCAAAAACTGCTGAAGTTATTTTTACTGCTAACCAAACACTGGAAGACGGGCAGGAATTTTATGCTGATGTGAAAGGTCGGTTGGCTAAATATGGCCGCCAACTGGACGATTTGAAAATCATGCCGGGTGTGTTCCCGGTGATTGGCCGTACTGAAGAAGAAGCTCAGGAAAAATACGAATTCCTGCAATCGCTAATTCACCCATCGGTGGCATGGGGCTTACTCAAAACGCGTTACAAGGGCATCGATTTATCCGGCTATTCACTCGACGATCTCGCGCCACCTTTGCCCAGTGATACCAACGGTGGTAAGAGCCGCCTGAAGTTGCTGACGGATCTGCTAAATCGTGGCAATCTCACGCTGCGCCAGTTATATCTCTCTGTCGCTACCGCACGGGGTCATCGCACCATAATTGGTAGTCCTGAAAGTATTGCTGACCAGCTAGAAGAATGGTTTATCAACGGTGCAGCAGATGGCTTCAATATTATGCCACCAATCCTACCTACAGGATTGGACGACTTCGTTAACTTGGTCATCCCCATCTTGCAGAAACGCGGACTGTTCCGTACCCAATATGAGGGCAGTACTTTGCGTGAAAATCTCGGATTGCGTCGTCCGGGCAATGGTTTTGCTGCCAAACCAGTGGATAAGAATCTGGTGGTGGCGTAAATGAATTTTTCACTGATGCTTATGCCATACCTTTTAAATCGTACCTTCTGTAGATCGCCGCCTTACAGAAAATCGTGGGGAGACGCGATTGTGGAGAGAGAGACGCGATAAATCGCCGTCTCTACAAAAAATGTATTTGTCAATAGCAGCATTGGATGCTGAAAAAAACCTGTAATTTTTGTGCCGTAGGCAAGGAAAAAACATGACTGAATATAGCCGATTGAAGACCTCACGCTCTGCTGCAATCAGAGCAACCCTTGATTATCCAGTAATCGACACCGACGTTCACACCAATGATTTCACCCCAGCTTTTGAAGATTACATCGCTAAGTACGGTGGTGTGAAACTTGTAGATGAGTTACGTAAGACGGAAGCTTCTCGTCTTAACTCCAAGAGCAACGGTAAAGACTGGTATCAACAAACTCCTGAAGAACGTCGATACAACCGGACAATCCGATCGCCTTGGTGGGCTAGAGTTACTAAAAATACACTTGATCTCGCTACTTATACCCTCCCTGGACTGCTATATGAGCGTCAGGCGGAACAGGGATCTGACTATTCGGTGCTGTTTCCCAATAATGTCTTAGCACCGGCTGGAGCGAGTGCAGAGAACCGTCAGGCATTGCAACGTGCAGTCAATCACTATCATGCTGATATTTACCGGAAATATAGCGATCGCTTGACACCGGTTGCTGGTATCCCATTAACTACTCCCCAAGAAGGCATTGAGGAGCTAGAGTTTGCTGTGAAAATACTGGGCTTAAAGGTGATTAATATTACTGGCGGTGTGAAACGGCCAATTAAAGCGATCGCTGATAAATATCCAGCTGATAAATTCCCCGAAATCGCCAAGTATGCTTCTTATATCGACTTTTACGGATTAGATAGTGAATACGACTACGATCCTTTCTGGGCAAAGGTAGTGGAACTTGGCGTACCCGTCACCACCCATTACGGCAGTCAAGGTTGGACTGGACGCTCTTCCATCAGTAACTACATGAACAACCATATCGGTCACTTCGCCGATGGTTCGGAAGCGTTTGCGAAGGCGTTGTTCTTCGGCGGTGTTACCAAGCGTTTTCCCCAGTTGCGCGTAGCCATGCTGGAAGGTGGTGCAGATTGGGGCGCGCGTGTCTACATCCATTTGGTGGATCGGTTCTTGAAGCGCAATATCAAGGCACTGGAAAACTACAATCCAGCGTTGACAAATTCTGATGAGTTGTTTGAAATATTTGAGCGCTACGGTGCAGAAGTTACTCAAGGACATTCCCTCGATAAGGATGAATTGACCAAGACTGTACTGGGAGCTTCATTCAGCCGTCATAGCCGTGCGCCCATTGGTAGCGAATTGGATGATTTTGCAGCCGCAGGTATTGAAACAATTGAAGACATCCGCGATCGCTGGGTGAATAGTTTCTTCTTTGGTTCCGAGTCCGACGATCGCACGATCGCAACGGCATTCAATGACAAAGCCAATCCCTTGGGAGTCAAAATCAACGCCATCTATTCCTCAGATGTTGGTCACTGGGATGTGCCAGACTTAACTTCCCCATTGGCTGAAAGCTGGGATCTTGTACAAGAAGGCGTTATTTCCGAAGCTGACTTCAAATCCTATGTATTCGCTAATCCCTACAAGTTTTACACCCAAGCTAACCCCGATTTCTTCAAGGGTACAGCGATCGAATCCAAGGTAGGTAACAGCGGCGAGTTCAAACAAGTGGACAAGAGCCTAGTAGTGGCATGAAGAGAAGAGTGTTGAGTACTTCTTAATTCACTCAGGATTTAGGACTCAGCACTAAGTAGGGTAAAAGGCAAGATGAGGGAGCAGAAGAGAAGTTGAGTAATGTTATTTCTCCTCTGCCCCCCTGCCCAATCCCCAAATCAAATTAGGAGTCACAACAATGCCTGTCGAACAACGCTCTCACGACACCAACAATGGTTCCTTGCCTTATCTGTTTTCGCCTGTTTCTAACAATGCCAACAAACCTGCACCCTTAGTACTTTTTCTGCACGGAGGACGCGATCGCGGGACGGATTTGAATGTGCTACTGAAATGGGGTTTACCTCGTTTCGTGGATTTATCCGACTCCTTACCTTATGTCTTTGCTGCACCCCAAATTCTGGCTGAACAGACTTGGGCAGATCGAGCAGATGATGTGCTGGCTTTGCTTGATGAACTGATTGTTTCCCAACCCGTCGATCCAGGGCGGGTGATATTGGCTGGGTTCAGCTTAGGCTCGGCGGGTATCTGGCATATCGCTGCTTTACATCCCGATCGCTTTGCAGGTTTAGTACCTGTGTCTGGACGCGTCCCAAAAACATTAGCAGAAAGCGAACTAGCTGCACTCAAAAACATTCCCGTTCAGATATTTCAAGGTGGACAGGATAAAAATCTGCCGATTGAGGATACAGAGAATTTTGTTGAGCGCTTACGCAAAGTTGGGGGGAAAGTTGATTTGACAGTGCTACCGGAAGGCGATCATTTTATTGCAGATGAGGTATACGGCGATCCGAAGTTACAACAGTGGCTAATTTCCCAGAACCGTCGTGAAATTTCTGTAGTTGCTTGAGGTGAAATGTTCAAAAACTAACTTGCAATATTCTCTGGGGTAGGCAGAACGCTGCCTGCCTAACATAACAACATATTAATATCTTCTAGAATCATGAACATAATGTTTCTTCTCAAGTCAAAACCGAACTTTTTCGGCAAAATTTAGTTGAATTATGTCAGATTCTCCCAAAGAAATCAGAATTTGTTTTATTGGTGAATCCTTTGTCAATGGCACAGGCGATCCAGAGTTTTTGGGTTGGACAGGTAGAGTGTGCCGCAATGCTGAGTCAAGAGGATATGCTATCACCCATTACAACTTGGGCGTGCGGGCAGAGACAAGTCGATATCTCAAACAACGTTGGTACTCGGAAGTCTCTTATCGTCTTCCAAAACAATCCGATGGTCGAGTAGTGTTTTCTTTTGGGGCAAACGATTCAGGATGGGCGGGTAAACAGCAAGGAATCGAACTTTCAGAGTCAATCGCAAATGCTCGCAGTATCTTAAGTCAAGCAAAGCAACTCTATCCGATTTTGATGGTTAGTCCGCCACCCTGTGGTGATGTCGATCAAGAAAAAAGAAATCAAATTCTTGCAAATTTGTCACAGGAATTCGCGTTGGTTTGTAATGAACTAGATATTCCCTATCTCGATGTGTTTTCTAGTTTGGTAAAGTCACCAATCTGGCTAACAGAAGCAAAAGCTAATGATGGCGCTCACCCAAAAGCAGATGGTTATGCAGAATTTGCTGCGATCGTACAAAACTGGGAAGGTTGGTTAAATTGGTTTACACCTTAAAAAATGCCGACATCGGGTTAATCATGGCTTAGTCGATGTCGTCTTGCATAAGCTTTTAGTTTTGCGTTAGCGAAGCGGGGCGGAACCGCACGTCGCATTCTATTTAAAAATTTCCACACTTTCTCAATTAACAACATCTCTATGACCTTACCAACTACTAATCTCGGTAAAACTGGATTGACTGTTTCGCGTCTCTGTCTCGGCACTATGACCTTTGGTTTGCAGACCGACGAAGAAACTTCCAGGCACATCCTCGACACCGCCGCCGATGGTGGGATCAACTTTTTAGATACAGCCGATGTTTATCCACTTGGCGGTGGGCTTGCTACTGCGGGACGCACTGAAGAAATCGTTGGGCGCTGGCTCAAAGGCAAACGCGAACATTTTATTTTAGCTACCAAGTGCGTTGGTCGAGTTGGCCCTGCACCTTGGGATCAGGGGGCTTCGCGGAAACATATTTTGGATGCGATCGATGCTTCCCTGCGACGCTTGGGAACCGATTATATCGACCTGTATCAGTTGCACTCCGACGATGCTTCAACCCCCCTTGATGAAACTTTGGAAGCGCTGGATGCAGTGGTTCGTGCTGGCAAGGTGCGCTACATCGGCGTTTCCAACTTCTTAGCCTACCGACTTGCCCGCGCCTTGGGTCGTGCCGAGACGCGCAATTTAACCAAGTTCATCTCAATTCAGCCCCGCTACAATCTGTTATTCCGCGAAATTGAGCGAGAACTATTGCCCCTGGCCAAAGAAGAAGGATTGGGTGTAATTTCCTATAATCCTTTGGCAGGTGGTCTACTTACTGGCAAACACAATTTTACTCAAGGTCCCACATCAGGCACGCGTTTCACGTTAGGTGCTGCCGCAGAACGTTATCAAGAACGCTACTGGCGCGATCGCGAGTTCAATACTGTCGAAGATTTACGCACAGTAGCGGATCTCGCTGGATTTTCCCTCACCACCCTAGCGGTGGCTTGGGTATTATCTAATCCCATTATCACTGCCCCGATCATTGGCGCTAGCCGTCCAGAACAACTTGCTGACAACCTCAAGGCGCTAGAACTCAAACTTGACGACAATTTGAAACAAAAGTTAGACGACATAACCGCCGAATACCGAAGAGGAGATTCTCTTCGTTAGAAATTACGAAAGTGACAAATGACAACCAGAATTCCTTCAAATCAGAAATATCTCATGGATAAAATAGCTATGATTAAACGCCGTCGTTTTCTTCATTTTGCTACTTCAGGGCTATGTGGATTTTCTATGGTATATCTGTTAGGAAGTTGTAGCGAACAAAGCCAACAATCTTCTTTTACAAACAGTATTAATGCCAATGAAGGTTCTCTTGGGATAAAAACTAAAGTTCTACGCATGGGATATCAAAGTGCGGGGGATCTTTTCCGAAATCGGAAAGTTTTAGAGAAACGCTTGGAGCCGTTGGGGATTAAGGTAGAATGGGCACAATTTGTCCAAGGGCCACAACTGATGGAAGGGATGGCTGCGGGAAAAGTTGACGTGGGATCGGTGGGAGAAACACCACCAATTTTTGCACAAGTGGCTGGCTCAAAACTTGTTTATGTAATCGGTACACAAAGAAACCGAAGAACGGGGACAAGTAGTGTTATTGCCGTTCCACCGGAATCTCCTCTTCAAAAGTTTGAGGATATTAAGGGTCAAGAAGTTTACTTTCAAAAAGGCTCGGCATCACACTACTTTATTATCAGAGCGTTACAATCAATTGGCTTGACGCTCAAAGATATTAAAATCAGAAGTTTGCCGACTATCGAGGCACGGGCTGCTTTTATCGAAGGTAAAATTCCAGTTTGGATGACCGGAGATCCGCACTATGCGATCGCTCAAAAGATGGGTCGAATTCGAGTGCTTAAAGATTCTGTTGGGCTAGATTCTCCTGGTGGCTATTATATTGCTGACAGAAAATTTGCCGAGGAAAATCTTGGCTTGCTAAAAATTATCATTGAGGAGCTTAATAAGCTCGACAAATGGGCAGAGGCAAATCGAGGCGAAGTTGCTAAATTGATGATAACTCAACAAAAGCTCGATCCAGACGTGGTAGAAATAGCGATGTCTCGTCGCACTTTTGCAGGACGCAGAGGACTTAGCCCTGCACTAATTAAGGAACAACAGCGTGTAGCAGATTTGTTCTTTGATGAGGGTGTAATACCAAAGAAAATCAACATTCAGGAAGCGTTACTCCCGCCTGATGTTTATGCTGCAATCACACCACAAGAAATTATGGTCTAGTGGAGTACTTCTAAAAGTCTCTAATGCCATCGGACGGCTTATCCAGTCGTCTATTTTTATCTGGTAAGAAAGTTAAAATGATGCTAAGAGATCGACTTTAATGACGAAAAAAGCTAGACAATCTAAATCCTTTCAACGTGCTCCTGATGCACCAGATTTGCCATCAACTCCATTCAGGTTCATTTTGTATTTCGTGAACCAGTTTCGCTGGTGGTATGTGTTAATGGTGATCCTGGAGGTAATACACGCAACCTGTGGCATCATGTTGCCTTATGCTATTGGCGAGATTATCCGGGGCGTGGCGCGATCGACGGGCGACAGCAAGCCCATTTTTGATGCCATGAAGCAACCCTTGATGTTGTTCATCGGCTTGAGTGTGGGTGAAGTGGTATTTGGGCGCTCGGCTGGACTCTTGCAAACGATTCTCCATCCAGTCCACCGACAGCACATTGTGCGATCGCTATATGCCTATTTACAGCACCATTCGCATCGCTACCTGAGCAGCAGTTTTTCCGGGGCATTGGCACATCGAATTAGCGAAACTTCTCTGGGTGTTACCCAGACAATGCAAATGATGATTACTGAATTTATGCCAGTAATTGTTGTGTATTCTGTCGCCACGACGATACTGTATCGCGCCTATCCTCCACTGGCTGCACTCGTGGGAATATGGGCAGTTCTCTTCATCAGTATTTCGTTTTGGCTGGCAACTCGCTGCCGATTTTACTCCCGGAAAGCCGCAGCCGCCAGAAGTGAAACAACTGGCATCATTGTAGATACAGTCACAAATCTCACTAGTAGCCGATTATTTGCTCGCTTTGGTTTTGAACGACGCTATTTGAATGAGCAATTAAGGCACGAACTCAAACACGTGAGAGAGTCCAACTGGTATTCGGAGCGCATTCGCTGGTTTCAGTTCATCTCAGCAGCCATTCTGAAAATTAGCACCCTGTATTACTCGCTCTTTCTTTGGAGTCAAGGAGCGATCGCTACTGCTGACTTTGTTGTAGCAACTAGCTTATCGCTTTTGATCATCAGTGAAGCCCGGAATTTGAGCCGCCGCTTTCTAGAATTTTTTGAACATGTTGGGAATGTCGCCAATGGTGTCTTCACCATCGTTCAACCGCACGAGTTAATCGATCGCGAGAAAGCGATCGCCCACTCAATCACTCAAGGTAAGATTGAGTTTCGGCGGGTGAATTTCAACTACACAGATGAGAAGAAAGTTTTCAACAATCTTTCTGTCACCATCCAAGCGGGACAGCGTGTGGGACTGGTAGGCTTGTCCGGTTCTGGAAAATCCACCTTTGTAAATCTGATTTTGCGTTTATTCGACCCACAATCTGGACAGATTATTATTGATGGGGTCGATATTCGAGACATGACTCAGGATGCGCTACACGCTCAGATCAGCTTGATTCCCCAAGATCCGTCTTTGTTTCATCGCACTTTGCTAGAAAATATTCGTTACGGACGCTTGGATGCAACCGATGAGGAAGTAATCGAGGCTTCGCGAAAGGCTCATGCTCACGATTTCATCGTCCAAAGTAAGGATGGTTACAATTCTTTGGTGGGTGAACGTGGTGTCAAATTGTCTGGAGGGCAGAGACAGCGCATTGTAATCGCGCGGGTAATCCTCAAAGATGCGCCGATTCTGATTTTAGATGAAGCCACCTCAAGCCTGGATTCAATTACCGAAAAAGCGATCCAGGATACCCTCGACTTAGCAATGAATGGGAAAACGGTCATTGTGGTAGCTCATCGACTATCTACCATCGTTCATCTAGATAGAATTTTGGTTTTCGACAAAGGTCGAATTATCGAAGATGGTTCTCACGCCAAACTGCTGGCACTCGGCGGCGCTTACTACAGGTTATGGAAAATGCAAGCAGGTGGATTTCTACCGGAAAATCTCGACGAGATTCGCACTGGCACAGATAACGTCGAAGAGGGAATGATCGCTTGACATTTGCCGCTACTTGAGGTTTATTTGCAAATTCAATTCAAGAATTGTCCGGCAAAGAGTCTACAAAACTAAAGTAATGTAATTGAAGTAGTGGCGTGTCAAGACTAAAATGTTGCAAAAAAATTGTAGGTTGGGTTGAGGCTTTGCGTAACCCAACATACATCAGGATGTTGGGTTGGGTTGCGCTCCGCTCCACCCAACCTACATCTACGTTTAATGCACTATTTTAAGCTTGCCACGCCACTACGTATATTTCAAAAATTAAATATGAGTTTTATATTATAAGTGCTGCATCGATCGCGACTATTGTTATTCTCTACATCCTCAAAATCGGCTTGAATGTCTATTGTAAGTCTACCGATGCAGGTGACGGGGGAACTTTACCACCAGTGAAATAAAATACAGGTGCGATCGCTTCCTTAAGAGGTTGTTTGAAAAGTGGTTGGCTGTGATTTTAAGCACTTATTGATCCCCCCTAGCCCCTCTTTTTGTAGTTACGAGCTAGTGCATTACCAATTTCTAAAAGTACTGCATCAGTTGTGATTAAGAGTTGAGTTTCTAAGCTATCGGCTAATTCGGAGGCTCGCTGGTGATATTGGTCACGCTGATTAATTAGTGCTACCACAAATAACGTATCAACAAAGATTTTATTTATCACCCTCATCCCCAGCTAGATAAGAATCAAGATTGCTAGCGAAATCCTCTGGGGCATTTATCTTGATTTGCTTCAATTTTGACATGAAACTCGGTTTTTTAAGATGTTGTTTAGATTGGGCAAAATCTTGGATTAAAAGATATAGTTCATCTAGATATTCTTCGTTAAGACTATCAATTTCAGCGTGAATTTTGTCTTTTGCAGTCATTTCTGCCTTTCTTGTAAATACCATACTCATTGTAACTTTTAAGGATAACTGGAGAGCGATCGCACTTCCCCACAAACCCAAAACGCATAGACGCAACGCGGTGAGGGGGTCGCAGTCTTGGCGGTTCCCGTCGATTGCGTTAGCGCAGCGTTAGCGACGAAGGAGCGTCACCCCCGAACCCGAAGGGCTTGTCGTTAGACATCGCACCTCCACAAACCCCAAACGCGATTCCCGTTGAGCATACAATATAGAAAAGCAAGTTATCTGTAATCTCTATGGAAAAGCTCAATATTAAAGAAGAAGCTCGAAAGCTAATTGATAAATTACCTGCTAACTCAACATGGGATGACCTCATGTATGAGATTTATGTTAGGCAAGTTGTGGAAGCTGGACTTGCTGAGAGTCAAGCTGGTAAAGTAATTTCCGTACAGGAAGTTAGGGCAAAATTTGGACTACCAGAGTGAAAGTTTTTTGGACAGAAACAGCCGTAGAAAACCTATCGGCAATTTATACTTACATTGCCCAGAATTCACCTCGGTACGCAACCAGGATTATTGACCGTATAACCAAACGTTCCCAGTAGCTTACGAATTTCCCTCTTATCTGGTCGAATTGTACCAGAGTTTGAAACCGAGCAAATTCGGGAAGTCATTGAAGGTTCATATCGAATTATCTATTACATCAAGTCCGAACAAATTGATGTACTTGCTGTTATACATGGGGCACAGGAAATTACACCAAGTATAGAATGAATAGCGATCGCACCTCCACAAACCAATCAAGCAAACGCGATCGCTCTCCAAAACCAAACAAGCAAACGCCATCGCCCTTCCCCACAAAACCCAAATGCGTAGACGCAACGCGGCTTGTCGTTAGACATCGCACATCGCCCAGATCCTTTTACTCGGGTAAACCCTCTAAAATCTCTCGCGTCACCGTAGCCATATATTCATCGTGATACTCAACATATATCTCCAACGCTGTCTGCAAATTAGCCCTAGCTTCCGCGTAATTCTCCTGCGCTTGTGCAAGCAATCCTAATACTGCGTAAGTTCTAGCACACT
Organism: Nostocales cyanobacterium LEGE 12452; assembly: GCA_015206945.1. Classification (GTDB taxonomy): domain Bacteria; phylum Cyanobacteriota; class Cyanobacteriia; order Cyanobacteriales; family Nostocaceae; genus Nostoc. The sequence goes on from JADEXV010000056.1 coordinate 25,080, forward strand.
CATAGCGATCGCCAAATTCGATTTTGATTTCCAGGGCTTGTTGATAATAATCCCGTGCCTGGTCGTATTCCCGCAACTGTTGGGCAACCCTTCCCAACTGGTGGTAAGTGCTAGCAACTCATAGCGATCGCCTAATTCGATTTTGATTTCTAGGGCTTGTTGATAATAATCCCGTGCCTGGTCGTATTCCCGCAACTCTTGTGCAACCATTCCCAAGTTGTGGTAAGTGCTACCGCTCGAATAGCGATCGCCAAATTCGATATATATTTCCAGGGCTTGTTGATAATAATCCCGTGCCTGGTCGTATTCCCGCAAGTCTTGGGCAACACTTCCTAACTGATGGTAAGTGCTAGCACTCGAATAGTGATCGCCAAATTCGATTTCGATTTCCAGGGCTTGCTGATAATAATCCCGTGCCTGGTGGAACTGTCGCATATCTTGAGAGACATTACCTAAATAATACAACGAGTTGGCGACAGCACGGCGATTTTTCTGCTTTTTGGCAATATCTAAAGCTTGTTGATGATAGCTGTTTGCACTTTCAAACTGTCGTTGCTGCCGATAGCTTTTACCTAACTGATTGATGACTTCGATTTGTAAGGAATAATCAGGAAATTTATTGGTAATTTCGCAAGCTTTTTCTAAATATTCTCTAGCTTTGATTGGTTTGTGCTGGCTTAAATATGCTTTACCCAATTCATTTAAAATATTACCGCAATTGCGGAGATGTTCTGGGCTGGGTATTTCTCCAGTTGGGTGATATTCCATCAACAGCCCATGTAATAAATCGATACGTTCTTGTTGTTCTGGTGTTGGTAAGCGTTCTATATTTATGTCTGTATTCAGAGTATTGGCAATTGCCCTATCTCTAGTCAATTCTGTGGTTTTAAAGCGAAATAAACCTGATTTCCAAGCCCAAAAATCAGGTGCAAATTTTGCTAACCGCGAAATTGCATAATCTGGCAAGATAAATAAAAGCGGATGAGGTACGGTTTGACGATAGGAATCGCGGACGAAGTTTAAATCCTGTAAAACTGGTGGATAATCTCCAAAAACACCAATCGATTTTTCTAAATTACGAATTAATAAAACAAGTTTTTTATTTGTTTCTTTAGTAATTTTGGCTAATTGCTGCACCAATTCATCCCGCAGAAATCGCAAATTCTTCTCAGGGAAATCTAAAACCACAAATTGGATCTCTTGACATTGAGGATTCTGTTCCAATCCAGCAATTAATAAGTCTATATCGGGTGTAAAGTTAATTTCAATAAAACCTAATGTAAATTTTTCGGCAAAATCGACAAATGTCACTAACTCAGCAAATTCATCTTTATTATAGGCAATAAATTTACCTATTTCGGCTTGAAGTTCACTGTTTTTGTGCTGATTGGAGAGCTTGTTGAAAGAACTCATTTCGCTTCACCACTGGATTTGGATAATTCCACCGTTTATCACCGTTATATTCCAACACGGAAGTATTAAATAACATTAATTGTCCAATTTCATCTTTACTGACATTTTTAGTTAAGCAAACCTGAGCCAAATGAGCATAATGTTCTTCAGGAATAAACCGCTCAAAACTAAATTGTTGCTGTTTAACTGCATACTCTATATCTTCAGACATAATTTTTGGATGTTTTTTGGTACTCGCTGTTTGACATGCAGAGCGCATCATTTGCATTAGCTGACGCACATGGCCACCACTTGCTTTTGCTAATTCTAATAATTGACTACGGCTCTCAAAAATTGCATCAATATCAACCCGCTTTTCAATTACACTTGCCATCGCATCTAAGCCCGTCTGATTATAATTTAAGTCACATTTATGCCGCTCAAATTCATAGATATTAATCATCGGCACAATATGAGGATTACCATCAAATTGATTCAGGGGATTTTTCGGCGAACAAAGAATTGAAATTGGTACTGTATAAATGATTGTACAATTTAATTCTTGCATCTGAGCCGCATAATCAAAGAACAAATGTTCTGCTACGACAGGAGGAACCCGATCCAAATTATCGAAGATAATTAATAAACCTTTACATTGAGGAAATTTTTGCCGCAATTTTGCGTAAGCGTCGCTTAATAACAGATTAGTATCAGATTTGAGGCGAGATAAATCTTTTTCTAGAGTTTGCCGAATAGTTGTCTTTTGCTTGTCCGAGCCTTTAATTTGTGCCAGCAATTTGACCATTAGTTTGGCGAGAAATGGTGCAGTAGGGCTGAGAGTGGCTTCTGCATCGACGTTGACTGATTTCTCTACACTTTGCTCGTTTTCTTGAGTAATGTCTTTAAACCATGATTCAAAACTTTTTAATATATCTTGATTAAAAGTTAAACCTAATTTTCGTAATTCAAATTCAACTTGTTTAATTACAATTAAATATAAATCTGTATACCGGGTATCATTAATATCTGTCTCTTCATTCGCTTCTAAATAAATAACCCGATAATTGTTTTCCCAAAGACTCTGAATTTTTTTTAACTCCGTACTTTTACCACAACCGCGATGTCCGGTAAATAAAATTGTTGTAAAATCACCTGCTTCTTGAAAATCCAAAATTGTACTGACATTATCAATAGCCGAAGTTTTCCGCACCAGCGACAGATCGACATAATACCGTTCCATTTCTGCTGGTTCAAGCGGCTCAACATTACAAGCCAAAAAAGCCGCTTTAAGAGTATTCGCACGCTGAAAACTTGACTGAGACATTCTTTTGGGCAGATAACAATCACCAACTTCTAAATTTTAAGCGATCGCCCATCAAATTTAGCAAATACAGCTATAGGACTCATAAAACTCTGCGCGCAAGCAAAGGAAATTAGTTATGATTCTTACTCTCATTAGCCAAAGCTATGCTTTGTCTCCTCTTTCCTTGGTATCAGTACTCATAACTCGCTTAACCTTGAAAACTAGTTGCCAAAATTGAAGCGTTTGCAACAATTGCTTCTTCATGTATAAGAAACGTTTAAGTATTTCCAAGAAATGTATAAGCAGTTGCTGCAAATGCTTCATACTTTGCAACAATTGCTCTTTAATGTATAAGAAACGTTTAAGTATTTTTAAGAAATGTATAAGCAATTGCTGCAAATGCTTCATACTTTGCAACAATTGCTCCTTCATGTATAAGAAACGTTTAAATCATTGCAGCAATCGTTGTAATTAACTTATGAGTTGCTCTATAGCGCGTCACTTCGGCTACGCTCAGGACAGGCTCAGTGACCGTCTTAGACATCGCAAACCGTCTCCATGAGCATAGCTTGGCGCGGACAGCCTCAATTCTCGCTAATAACTGCTGTAAGTCAACCTGATAGAGAAACAGAAAGTGCGATCGCAATCAGCTTAGAAATATTGAATTTACGTTAACAGTGCTGTTGTTTTTTGAAGAGTGACAACAGCAAACACACGATTCCCATTACTACCAACGACACTGAAGAAGTAGGTTCCGGGACAGGCTGAGGGTTCTGCACAGGCTGATAATTGATGAAATTTCCTTGAATTGGACTGAGTGATGCCAAAAGTTGCTCAATATCGGTAGATATATTAGTGTCATTACCAACACTTTTAGAAGAGATGAGGCGGTTAAACGTTTGGCTACTCGATTCATCAAAATCTCCTGTGAACCCAAGAAAATTTTGACCTATTTTACCTATAAGAGAGTCAATCAGATTGTTAACATCAGTTTTTATCCCTAGTGGGGATAACTTTAAACTGCTGAGATTATTGACGTTTCCAATCGTTGTGTTGTCAGTCTTTGTTAACCAATTGCCATTACCAATAATTTCATTCCCACTGGTAAAAACCCAGTTACCATTACCAATAATTGTGTTATTTGTACCAAAGTCCCAATTGCCGTTACCAATGGTTGCGTTGTCACTGCCGAAGTGCCAATTACCATTACCTAATGTTGAATTATTACTTCCGTCGTCCCAATACCAGTTGCCGTTACCAAGAGTTGTGTTACTCTTTCCAAATAGCCAGTTGCCATTACCGATGGTTGCGTTGTCATTATTAAAGTTCCAATTCCCATTCCCAATGGTTGCGCTGTCACTGCCATAATCCGAGTTAAAATTACCAATAGTTGCGTTATTATCACCAAGGTTCTTGTTACCTTTACCAACCGGTGCGTTGTCCTTATTAAAGGTTTGGCTACCAGGATTAGATGTATTCCCACCGTTACTAAAGGGTGTGTTGTTACCAAGGACTTCTTTCAACGGATCGAAAGGCGATTGTTGAAGCAGACTTCCAGCACCTGCGATCGCATTACCACCACTTGGAATCGCATTACCACCGCCTACAAACGGGTTACTTCCTCCTGCAAATGGGTTACTACCGCCTGGAATCGCATTACCGTTACCTGCAAATGGGTTAGTAGCCCCACTTGGAATCGGATAACCACTGTTTGCAAAAGGATTACTACCTCCTGCCAATGTGTTGTCAATACCTTTGAAAAAGTTATCACCCAAAACTAACTTTAATCGATCAAAGATTAATTTTTGAAGCCCACTGCCACCATCACCTGCAAACGGGTTAATACCGCCACCTGGAATGGGATTGTTACCGTTACCTAATAACAGATTGCTACCACCCGTCAACGGGCTACCTTCAGGAGACAAACTGCCATTGGTAGCAAAGGAACCAACGTTGTTAGGGACACCTGCACTTAAGGGATTAACTCCACCATTAAGGGGATTGACAGCAGACTTCTCCATTGGCACTAATTTTCCTATTTTTAGTTAAAAAATTATGGGGTCTTCAGTACTTCTTATAACAATTCTGAATTTGCTAAACCCAAAATATCTCTAAAATAAAGGCTTTGATCATCTTACTGTCAAACTAACAGAAAATATTGATTAAATCCTTATCTGTAGAGACTTACAGGACGTAAAATAGCAAACTAGTACAATAAGGCAGAAGGCACATCACCGATAATAATACACGTTTTTGAGCTTTATCAAATGGTATGTTTATTTGCGCCGAACTGTACTAGCATACTATGTACTGAAGAACTCATTATTGTTCCCTCTATTTATCTGCTCATTTTCGCAAGGATTCTATTAAGCAAACGAGATTTATTGACCACTAACTGGTAGGGTTTGCCCACCACCACCAAATGGGGAGATTTGTGCATCACCACCAAATGGGGAGGTTTGTGCATCACCACCAAATGGTAGGGTTTGCCCACTACCACCAAATGGGGAGGTTTGTCCACTACTACCAAATGATGGGGTTTTTCCACCACCCAGTTCCTTGTCAAGCCTTGAACCAACTAGCTCGTCAATAGTAACCCTCAAATTGGGCCCGTTTGGTATTTGACTTGTGCTAATACCATAAGTCTGGCTACCAGCACCAGTCAAAGGGTCGCTACCACTACCTTGGTTACTACCACCTGCGGATGGGTTACTACTGCCACCAGCACCAGTCAAAGGGTCGCTGCCACCACCGGTGGATGGGCTACCACCGCCTGCGAATGGGTTACCGCCACCTGTGGATGGGCTACCACCGCCTGCGAATGGGTTACCGCCACCTGTGGATGGGCTACCACCGCCTGCAAATGGGTTACCGCCACCTGTGGATGGGCTACCACCGCCTGCGAATGGGTTTCCACCACCTGTGGATGGGCTACCGCTACCACCGCCTGCGAATGGGTTCCCACCGCCTGCGGATGGGCTACCGCCACCTGCGAATGGGTTCCCACCGCCTGCGGATGGGCTACCGCCACCTGCGGATGGGTTGCCGCCACCTGTGGATGGGCTACCACCACCTGCGGATGGGTTCCCGCCACCTGCAAATGGGTTCCCACCACCTGCGGATGGGTTGCCGCCACCTGTGGATGGGCTACCACCACCTGCTGATGGGTTCCCACCACCTGCTGATGGGTTCCCACCACCTGCTGATGGGTTGACACCCCCTGCAAAGATATTCCAGAAGTTGTCACCAGCGAAAGGATTACCACCATAGGCTAAAGGCTGACTGCCACCAGCACCACCACCACCAGCAGCGTTACCAAATGAGCTACCGCCACTTTGTCCATCACCAACACCACTGAATATCTTGGGGAGGTCTTTCTCAGGAACAACTTCTTTCAAGCGACCGAAGCGTGATTGTCCAAATTGTCCAATCGCATTGTTCCCACTAGTAGAGGGGTTACTGCTACCACTATTACTTGAATTGTCTGCCATTAGAATTAATCCTCGTTATTGTTTTGATAACAATTTTGCTAGCATCGCAACATAAAATAGACAAAAATTAAGTCTGTTTTGTCACTTTGATTTGTTGTCTTTTTGTTAGTAAAGCTAGTTAGTAGCGATTAGATTATTTTGTTATCTTTAGTTAAGTGGAGATAATGGATTTTTAATCAACGCTACTTACATTTACAATCTATGTGATTTAATTTTGAAGAGCAATGAAAAATATTTTGATAGATTTATCAAACTTGTAGATATTTTTAGACAATGATTTAAAAACTTAACTGATATGTTTATACGATCAAAATTAAATTTGGTTAAACATTATATTACAATGAACAATCTTTTGATAAATTTGCCAAATTTTTAGATAATTAATTTGCGTTTAGCTGGGGTTCTATAACTTTTACCCGACGTAATACCGCAAGATTGATAACAATAAATAGCACGGTTCCTGGCACTCTGCAATACGTTGCATCATATTAGCACCACTACAAAGTGCAGCGAAAAAAGGTTCAGGTGAAGGCATTACTTCAGATAAATCAGCAAATTCAATCCTGGAATTGTACGCGAAAGTGTCCACAAAACCAGCGTAATGTAAATTAAACCCAAACTCCATTGATACCAAGCAAGTGCGGAGATGATGCCAGGTAGGTGTTCGTCTCGCAGGCGAATATCATTAAATCCTAATTTAACTAGGTTGTTGAGACTAAAATCATAGTAGTTAAGCCAGTTCCAACGGCGATCGCACAACAGAGGCATATATCGTTCCCGAAATGTCTGATTCCTTGGTATCACTGGCAAACGCCCAATCAATAATCGTAACTGGCGAAATGTCCCGTCTTCTGTGAAGTAAGAAACGTCCATTAAGTCATGATAACGACCTTGTTGGTAAAGTCGAATTAATAAAACCATTGGGACGGGGACAATAATTATTAACAGACACCCCAATGTCAGCCAAGGTTGTTCGGCATTGCGAAAAATCGCTAGTAAGCTGAAGAATTCTAAACCGCTAAAACTGACTAATATCGAAATGGTTTCGTAAGATGTAGGAATAATTGGTACGGGATGCAGCCGACGATAGCGATCTACTAGCCAAAATAATAAGCCGAAATAAGCGATCGCAACTCCTCCCACGCCAAAAACTAACCAAAAATTTGTCCCATAGCCACTCAACAATAACAATACACTCAACGCCAACCAACCCCAAGCTTGCAGCAACCATCCAAGTATAGAAAGGGTTTCGCCAACAATTAAGCGATCGCTTAGTTGGGTATATTTTTCTAAATCGATGTCTGCAATGGTGAGTAACTCACTACTGTTGCGAAAGGATTTTACCAGACGACGCTGGGCGATCGCTTCAGCTTGAGTTGCAGAAAAACCCAAATTCATCAAACTTGCAACAGTTGCACTATTAATATTTGTAGCCGTCAAACGATGGCCAAACTCTATTAATCGCAGTCGTTGTTTTGTGTATTCCAGTTCATTAGCATCGGCTACTTGCTGTTGCTGACGAAAATTTTGCCCCAAGTTCCGCAAGATGTTTTGATTACCTTGCAATGTTGGGATGCAGAACATCTGACCAATCTCACCGGGATTACCTAAAATTTTCGCTTGGTTAGAGTTAAAAGTTAAACCAGGTACGCTTAAACAAGCCTCTTTAGCAAACCTGGCATCACTAAAATCTGCTTGGTTAAGAATATTTGCACCTTGCAGATTTACCAATTGGTTAAACTCCGCTTCTCGGAAGCTTACAGCTTGCTCAAAAGTCGCTTCTATTAAAAGGAGGAACTGATTAAAATCGGCTTTAGTAAACTGGGCTTGATTGGCAAAATCTACTTCAGAAAAATCAGCATTTCCTTGCCATTGGACACTACTGAATTTAGCCAACTGCTTAAAAGTTGCTTGGTTAAAGTTGGCAGTTGTCTCAAAAATACTAGCTTGAAAATCAGCCAGTTCACGAAATTTAATTTTTTTAAAGTTAGCTTTTTCAAAAAATATACTGCCCTGAAAATTGCTTGGTTGCTGGAAGTTAGCACTGATGAAACTAACAGGACGAGCAAATCTGGTTTCAGTCCAGTTAGTGGGTTGGAGAAAAGTTGCACCTTGGGCATCAACAGATTGAAGAAAAAATGTATTGGAGAACTTCACTTCGCCGTTGAAGCGAGTTTGCACCAGTGTTAAGACACCACGAAAGACGGCGATTTCACTGGCTGGGGTTGACTCTGTTCCCAGAAGCGATCGACAATCTTTAGAGTTGGGTAAAGCGATCGCGAGTGACTCTAGACAAACAAAGCGCAAACGTTCTAGTTTTTCTTGTTCGGTAGGGGTGAAAATGGGTGCGATCGCTTTTGCATACAAGGGTGTTCTTAAACCCAAGTCGCTGCCGACAAAATCCCCCAGAATTAAAGCATAGCTGAGGTCTAAACCTAGAGGTTTTGTACCGAGTTCTTTTCGCAGTAGTTGGTAAAAAGCATCACGAAAGCTGGCGTTTTCTGGGCGTAAATCGATCGCCATTTTCTGCAAATCTACAGTTAAATTTCCTTCGCGGAGTATGGGTGTGCGTAGTCGTTCTTGTAATAATTCCAGAGTTAAGGGTGTGCGTTCTGGTTGTGTTTGTGCTGCCGAAGCTGGTAGGGGGAGGAGGAGAAGTAAAACGCAAAGCAACGCTAAGGGAAGCGCAGAGGTACGCAGAGAAACTCCTTTGTGTACCTTTGCGTTTAACCTCTGCGTGCCTTTGCGTTTAAAAGATAAATTATGCAAATTGTTCGATTATTCGTCACTAATCAGCAGAACAATTTTACCTGCCACAGACCCGTTTTCAATTAATTGGTGGGCTTTAGCTGCTTCTCTTAAAGGAAATTTGTGAGTCACATGGATTTTTAATTTGCCTTCATCGATCCAGGTGGCACATTGTTCGAGAATTTCTGCATGATGGTGGAGACTATCTTGCAATCCTAGCAAGGCTGGTGTCAGCATTAATTCTAAACCAATGCGGAGGTTGCGAATTCTAGCAGTTTTCCAAACAGTATTGGCATCTGGTTCGAGAATGGTAACAATATCGCCATAGACTCGCACTGCGGGGAAGGTTTTGTGAAAGGTTTCGCCGCCTACGGTATCAAAAGCCAAGTCTACGCCTTCACCACCAGTCCAATCTAATACCGCTTGCACAAAGTCTGTTTGTTTATAAAAAATTACACGATCCGCACCGAGTTCTTTGACAAAATTAGCTTTTTCCTCAGAACTCACTGTCGTGGAAACAGTAGCACCTTTGAGTTTCGCCAATTGAATTGCTACATGGCCAACACCACCAGCACCCGCATGAATCAAAACCTGTTCTCCAGGTTCTAATCGTCCCCGTTCATATAAAGCTTCCCAGGCGGTGATTAATACTAAAGGCGCTGCTGCTGCTTCGGCAAAGGAAATAGAGGCGGGTTTACGTGCCACAAACCGCTCATCTACAACGTTATATTCAGCGTAATTTCCTTGGTGTGCGCCTAAGCCACCACAGCAAAAATATACCTCGTCGCCTACGCGAAAACGCTGAACACTAGCACCCACTGCTTCGACGATACCTGCACCATCACATCCTAAAATTGTTGGCGTGCGATCGGGGTAGAAACTGCCTCGACTACGAAGTTTAGTGTCAATGGGGTTAATGCCAGCCGCCACCAAACGCACTAAAATTTCAGTATTCCCGACAGGAACAGCAGGGTTTGGCACATCCTGTACTTGTAGAACTTCGGGACTGCCAGCTGCTGTCATCAAGACTGCTTTCACAACTCTTTCCTCCTGGCTTTAGATGCACATTCTTATGCAACTTTAGCGTAAGAGGGTGGACACAAAGCTATGTTTGAGGGAAAAGTGCGATTTTTGACGACAAGGTGCGATCGCCCTACATCTATATTCAACAAAAAACAAGCGACTGAAGCTCTGAAGATTATCCCTTAATTACTGCTAAATTCAATATATAATCTCACGTCAGTAATATTTGTTTATTCTTCACTCATAATTGAGCAATTTTGTAAAGTCGCCAAACTCCTACTTTACGATGGCGACAGCCTGATGAACAGATCGAGTAAATTAAGATAAGTAAAGAAAACGCTTTGAACTAAATGGCAGCTCTAAGCTTACAAGAAATTTCTACTCAGTTAGAAAGTCCGAATTTACGCGATCGCATGGTAGCCCTTGCTAATCTGCGTCACGTTGCGGCTGAGGATGCAGTCCCTTTGATTAAAAAGGTACTAGACGACGAATCTTTGCAACTGCGATCGATGGCAATATTTGCTCTGGGAATCAAGCCAACGCCAGAATGTTATTCTATTTTGGTAAAAATTCTCGAAAATGACCCCGATTATGGTATACGCGCTGATGCCGCTGGTGCTTTAGGATATTTGGGTGATGCCAGAGCCTTTGAGGTGCTTTCACGGGCATTTTATGAAGATACTGATTGGCTAGTGCGTTTTAGTGCAGCTGTTTCTCTAGGTAATATTAAAGATCCCCGTGCCCGTCAAATTCTTCTTCAGGCATTGGATAGCAAAGAAGTCGTGTTACAACAAGCTGCAATCTCTGCACTGGGAGAAATTAAAGACATCGAGTCTGTAGATAAGATCCTGCGTTTCGCCCAATCAGATGATTGGTTAGTCAGGCAGCGTTTGGCAGAAGCCTTGGGAAATCTTCCCACCCCCAAGAGTGTCTCAGCTTTAAAATACCTGGAAAAAGACAATCATTTCAACGTTGCTGAGGCAGCCAGAATTGGCCTCAAGAAGCTTGAGGAAATAGGTAATCAAGCTTAATATTAAACCTTCCTGCTACCTTTTAATAATAATTAAGTGGGAATTTTAGCATTTTGATGCAGGGTAATTTCATTCATGAATATTGAAGAGTTTTTTCAGTTAAGTACTGGTAAATGGTTTTCTCATCGTACTAGTCAACATTTGGCTTTTAACCAATCGGAACATAGCAAGTCAGATATCATCATTGAGGCGCTGGCATTAGATCATCCAGAGGTGATCAAGCTGTGTCAAAGTTACAACATTAATCCTAGTTCTGCTTCCTGTGCTACCAAAATTACCTGGAACGGCACAATGGACAAGGATCAAGCAAAACACACTGGTTCAACTGTGTTAGTTTCGGTACCTGATGCGGATAATCCGGCCCAAGGCAGTTTACTCCGAGAAATAGTTGATGCCAATAAAACTCCAGTTCCCGGACGCTATAAATTTGACAGTGATGGTGCTTTAATCCTAACTACAGAGGATGAAAC
>JADEXV010000428.1 GCA_015206945.1 Nostocales cyanobacterium LEGE 12452
GCCCTATGCCCAATGCCCCATGCCCCTATATCCTTATACTTTGATAATTTCCTCACGAGTTCCTCAAATTGCTTTGCTAAGTTTAGAGCCTGGGCAACGTGGGCAAAATGGGGTTAATCCGGCTGATGAACGTTATTAGGGAAATTAATGATGAGTTAGCGATCGCTGGGCAAATTAAACTAGATCAGCTGCAACAAATAGCTAATGGGGGTTATAAGTCTGTACTGAACTTACGTTTGCCTGACGAAACAGGGTTGCTGGCTAATGAACAGGAAAAAACTGAGCTTTTGGGATTATATTATGTTAATTTCCCAACTAAATCTGAAGATATTAATCATCAAGGTATGCTCCGAATATATCAAGTCATCAATAAACTACCTAAACCGACTCTGATACATTGCGATAATTCAATTCGTTCAGCTGCAATAGTATTTTTGTATATCGCTCTTAAACAGGGTATAAGCTTTGAAAAAGCACTGCAAAAAATTATTAATATAGGTTTGATATAAGACTACTAACGCAAGGCGGAAGTCAAAAGTAAACAGCTTTTAATCTGCTTACATTTAATTTGATTCTGCTAAAACCTGCTGGATTTAATTTATCGTAAATTAATTTTGAATTTTGAATTGTTAATTATGGCGTGATGTTCTACTAGCGATCGCTCGAATTTTGCTTTAGTACTTAATCGGGAATAGTATTTTATACCTGATTGACAAGGAAACTTGTTCAATGATTCTCCCTTGTCCACCTTCCTCCACTCCCTCATCCCATAGATTTGAAGTTCTCACAGCCTTTCATCCCAGAGCTAGACGCGAATATTTTTATAGTCATTTATGATCGTTTGGGGAATAGACCTCAGCAAACCGAAAACTAGAAAGAAAAATGAGGTTGTTACCTAACTAAATTTCTGGAATTCGTCATCATGTATGAACTAGTTCAAACTCTCTCCAACGGTGATGAAAAAACTGCTCTACATCAGTTGATTTATGCGTTGAGTGCTTCAGGTAAGCATTACTTTCTAAGAAATGAGATTTTGCAAGCTTTTGCCGACTACTGTCATCAATCCCAAAAGCCAGCCTATTTTTACTACTCTTCTTCTATTGGCAAAATAATACAATATACCCACGAAATAATTCTCGAAGAGGAAAGTACGTGGTTCGTGATTCGACCGAGGATTGCCAATCAAGAAGTTTGGCGACTGACAGCTGATTTTAGCCGGTTCGAGCAGATGACGCCTCAAGCGCTGTTAGATGTGAGAGATCGTCTAGTCAACCGCTACCAACCCCATATCCTCGAAATCGACCTCCACCCTTTCTATGAGAGTTCTCCAAGAATCGACGACGCGAGAAATATTGGTCAAGGTTTAGCTTTTCTCAATCGTTACCTGTGCAATCAATTATTGACTGACCCTGGATACTGGGTAGAAATGTTATTTCAAGCATTACATGGGCTGCAATGCAATGGTATTCGCCTGTTGTTGAGCGATCGCATTCCCTCCGGTATTCAATTAGCTAAACAAATTAAGCAAGCGCTGAAATTGCTGAGTGAGCGATCGCCTCATGAACCTTATGAGAAATTTAGCTTTGACCTCCAAAAACTCGGCTTTGAGCCGGGTTGGGGTAACACTGCGGCGCGAGTTTCGGAAACTTTAGAACTCCTCGACCGACTTATTTATTCCCCGGAACCTGGCATCTTAGAAACATTTGTAGCCCGCGTCCCCGCCGTCTTTCGCGTCGTCCTCATCTCCATCCACGGCTGGGTGGGACAGGAGGATGTTTTGGGAAGAGATGAAACACTCGGTCAAGTTATCTACGTCCTCGAACAAGCTCGTAGCTTAGAAAACGAGCTGCGCGAACAAATCAAACTAGCTGGACTCGACCAGCTAGGTATTAAACCCCATGTGATTATTCTGACTAGATTAATCCCTAACTGTGAAGGCACATTTTGTAATTTGCCCTTAGAAAAAGTCCAAGATACCGAAAATGCTTGGATATTGCGCATTCCTTTTGGTGAATTCAATCCAGGAATTACGAATAATTGGATTTCTAAATTTGAGATTTGGCCTTATTTAGAACAATTTGCTGTAGATGCAGAAAGAGAATTACTAGCTCATTTTAAAGGCAAGCCTAATCTAGTTATTGGCAATTACAGCGACGGTAACTTAGTGGCCTTTCTCTTATCTCGACGGATGAAAGTTACCCAGTGTAACATTGCCCATTCTTTGGAAAAACCTAAATATTTATTTAGCAATTTATATTGGCAAGATTTAGAAGATAAATATCATTTCTCAGCACAATTCACCGCTGATTTGATTAGCATGAATGCAGCCGACTTCATTATTACATCGTCCTATCAAGAAATTGTCGGCACGCCCGACACTATAGGTCAATACGAGTCGTACAAGTGCTTTACAATGCCACAGTTATATCATGTGGTTGATGGAATTGATTTGTTTAGTCCTAAATTTAACTTAGTGCCGCCGGGAGTAAATGAAAATATTTTCTTTCCCTACAGCCAACAAGAAAACCGAGATTCTAACCTTTGCAGACAAGTTCACGACTTACTATTTAGCCGCGAAGACCCACAAATTCGTGGTCATTTAGACCACCCCCATAAGCGACCAATCTTTGCCTTAGATACCATAACTTCAATTAAAAATTTCACTGGTTTAGCTGAATGTTTTGGTAGAAGTCAGGCATTGCAAGAGCGTTGCAACCTGATTCTCTTAACTACTAAACTGCATCTACATGAAGCTACAAACCCAGAGGAAGCAGAAGAAATTCAAAAACTCCATGAGATTATCGAGCAATATCATCTCGATGGCAAGATTCGGTGGGTGGGAATGCGTATCTCTAGCAGCGACATCGGCGAAGCCTACCGAGTAGTTGCAGATTCTCAGGGTATTTATGTCCATTTTGCCCGTTTTGAATCCTTCGGTCGCAGTATTTTGGAAGCTATGATTTCTGGTTTGCCAACTTTTGCTACTCAATTTGGCGGTTCTTTAGAAATTATCCAGAACCAAGAAAACCGATTTAATGTTAATCCTACAGACTTAGAAGGAACAGCAACTAAAATTTTAGACTTTCTTGATAAATGTGATAGTCATACTCAATACTGGCACGAAGTTTCAGAATGGATGAGCCAGCGAATTCATCACAAATATAATTGGCATTTACATAGCAATCAATTACTACTGCTTGCTAAAATATTTAGTTTTTGGAATTTTGTTGCTCCCGAAAATAACGAAGCCAGAGATCGCTATATGGAAACCTTATTTCATCTCATTTACAAACCTAGAGTCGATAAGATGTTGGAGAAGCATAAGGGGGGATGAGGGAGTGGGGGGGTAGCACTTCGGCTACGCTCAGTGACCGAGGAGCAGGGGAGCAGGGGAGCAGAGGAGCAGAGGAGCAGAGGAGCAAGGGAGAGTTAGAACTGGATGAATCCACC
>JADEXV010000057.1 GCA_015206945.1 Nostocales cyanobacterium LEGE 12452
GTCATTAAAAGAATAGATAAAGTTTATGGTGAGTGAAGTTAAAACAGTTTCAGGGCGCGGTGTACCCTTAGTGGGCAATGATATAGATACCGATCGCATCATTCCCGCGCGATATTTGAAAGCCGTTACCTTTGATGGGTTAGGCGAAGGCGCATTTATTGATGATCGGACAGCACTTAAAGGTGAACATCCCTTTGACCAACCCCAGTACCAAGGGGCGAATATTTTAATAGTTAACCGTAACTTTGGCTGTGGTTCATCACGGGAACATGCACCCCAAGCGATCGCAAAATGGGGAATCCAAGCTTTAATTGGTGAAAGCTTCGCCGAAATCTTTTTCGGTAACTGTGTGGCAATGGGTATACCTTGTCTGACAGCCGACGCTGTTACTGTTAAGCAACTGCAAGAGTTAGTCGCTGCCAATCCTCAAGCCGCCGTGACAGTAAATCTGGAAACCTTGCAAGTGCAAATTGGTGATTACACTGCCCCAGTTGCGATCGGTGAAGGGACAAGAAGCACATTTATTTCTGGAACTTGGGACGCTTGCGGTCAGTTAGTAGCTAACGCTGATCAAGTTCGGGCAACGGCCGCAAAATTACCCTATGTAGGTTGGGGTAATTTAGCCGCGAGTTAGTATTTTCTCATTCCCTACTTGTCAGCTAGGGAATGATATCATCTTCGGTAAATTACTTATGATTCCTGCGTGGTCTTTAAATACTGTTTGGTTAAGCCAAGAGACGCAATGAATCCTATCTCTATACTAATCAGTCTTTCGTCTTAACGGCGATTTATCGCATCTTTGCGATCTAGAATTTTCATCAAAAAACTTAACCAAATCGTATTGCATAGCCTCTCCCCTAGTAGGCTTACTGTGTACACACAAGTCATCTGATTACCCAAAAGTCCTTCTAAACCTCACCCTGTCCTATCGGATATCCCTCTCCTCAAGGAGAAGTACAGGCTTTGCGTAGCAAAACCAGGGTGAGGTTCTTTTATTATGGGCACTTCAGCGAACATGATATAAGCCGTCGAATTTACGTAACTCTAGAACCAGAATATTTAATCAGATTAAGGTATTACATTTTACTCATTGGACAAATAGTTGTTTGAGAGTAAATGTAAAAATAAATGCTCCAAGTTCAATAAAAATCTGGGTTAATGACTGAATAAATTGATTTTGATTAGGTGCTTTTAATTCACTAGCACTTATAAATACTTTGAATAAAAACTTACTATATTTTACAGATAAACACTCACTTATTAATACTCATCAGCGAACTAACCAGTTGTCAGTAAAATTACAATACTAATACGGCTTAGTATTTAATATTGTCATTTATTCAACGCTACTTACATTTGTTTAGACTTTAACGAAAATCACTTAATCACTCGAAAGCTAGTTTGCAAAAGGCATTCACGAGCTATTCTTTGTTTTTAAAATGCCGTGAAAAGGTCAGTTCTGTCTCTAAAACTTATATTGAAGAAATTTTACAAAAACCAATCTTCTGCATAAAACAAAGAAATATCTCTGAATAATACTTAGCAGCTAAAAACTATAAGTTTTCTAGTTCATAGAGAGAAACTAGTACTTCCATTCATTTCTTAAAAATGAAGTATTAGTAACTCATTGTTCACTTAGATAAATTAAGAATTAGGAGTATTAATCATGGCAGTAACTTGGATTCCAGGCCCAGGCCCGACTAATGGAGCAGATGTAGGTATTAGTAACGCCGCTTCTGATAGCTTCAATGGTTTGGATGGAAATGACAGCCTTTTTGGAAATGCTGGTAATGACTTGTTACGAGGTGGGGATGGTATCGACTTTCTATCCGGTGGGAACGGAGCGGATACCCTAATCGGAGATCGTGGTAACGACACCTTCATCGGCGGAAACGGCAACGATCGCCTGATCTGGAACAATGGTGATGGTAGCGACAGAATGAGCGGTAACGCTGGCTTTGACGTGGTTGAGGTCAACGGCGCGGGTGTAGGAGACAACTTCCGCCTAGAACAAAATACTCAAGGTAGAGCAATCTTTGATCGGCTGAACTTGGTTCCCTTCACTCTAACTGTAGACAGTGCAGAGAGGTTTGAAATTAATGGTGGTGGAGGTGATGACACCCTCGATGTCAACAATCTGTCAGGAACTTCTGTAAATGCAGTCTGGTTCACAGGCGGGGCTGGAAATGACTTGCTCGATGGTAGTGGTACAGCGACACCGTTGAGAGCCTTGGGTGGTGAGGGTAATGACAGCCTGACAGGTGGTACTGGCAATGACTTCCTCTCTGGTGATGTTGGTAATGACCTGTTACGAGGTGGGGATGGTATCGACTTCCTATCTGGTGGCGGCGGGAACGATACCCTAATCGGAAATCGTGGCAACGACACCTTCACTGGTGGAAACGGCAACGATCGCCTGATCTGGAACAATGGTGATGGTAGCGACAGAATGAGCGGTAACGCTGGCTTTGACGTGGTTGAGGTCAACGGCGCGGGTGTAGGAGACAACTTCCGCTTAGAACAAGATGCTCAAGGCAGAGCAATCTTTGATCGGCTGAACTTGGTTCCCTTTACTCTGACTGTAGACAGTGCAGAGAGGTTTGAAATTAATGGTGGTGGAGGTGATGACACCCTTGATGTCAACAACCTGTCAGGAACTTCTGTAAATGCAGTCTGGTTCACAGGCGGGGCTGGCAATGACTTCCTGGATGGTAGTGGCACAACAACAACGTTGAGAGCCTTCGGTGGTGAGGGTAATGACGTTCTCTATGGTGGTGCAGGCAATGACTTACTCTATGGAGATGCTGGTAATGATATTTTACGAGGTGGTAAAGGTAATGACATCCTGACTGGTGGTGCTGGTGGCGATCGCTTTGTGTTCAACTCAGGTGCTGGGTACAATAGTGCCGATCTGGGTGTAGATAAAATTACTGACTTCAGCAACTTTAGCGATAAAATTGTCCTCGATAAGACAACTTTTACCGGACTCAATAATGTGTCCCAAATTAGGATAGTAGCTAATGATGCAGCAGCTGCAACTAGCTCTGGACTCATTACTTACAGTCTGGGAACTGGCAACTTGTTCTTCAACCAAAACTTGACATCACCAGGCTATGGGACAGGTAGTCTGTTTGCCAACATTGATAACGATAACAATCCATTCACAGCAGCACCAGTATTGGCAGCTACGAACTTTGATATCGTTGCGTAATCACATATCTCTCAAAATCCATAGAATCTAAGGCATGTCTGCAAGCTTGCAGCTAAATCTTAATTAGCAATCATCAACATTGCTAATTAAGCATAATTGAATCCTCCTCATACTTCAAGTACGGGGAGGATTATATAGCAATACGGTTCGCCTAAAGGGGAAGAAAAACCTTTAACCCTTAATTTTTAACCTTTTCCCAAAGGGAATTCTGAGTTGAAAATGCTTATCCGAACCGTATTGGATTATACGGTTCAATCCAGATAGATACGAAAAACTTAAGAGTTGCTGTGTAGGCGTAGGCATCGCTTTGGAAAAAGAGGTAATTTTGGACGATCAAAAATATGTCGGCAAAGTTCCTAATTTATTGTCTTAAAAGTTGAATTATGGATGGGCATTCTTAAAAAATGCAGATTTATTTTTCTACAGAAAAAATTAATTAAAAGATAAAGTTTATTTAAACAACCTCTCGTAAATCAGTTGAAATTTGTTGTAGCATAAT
Source organism: Nostocales cyanobacterium LEGE 12452 (assembly GCA_015206945.1). Classification (GTDB taxonomy): domain Bacteria; phylum Cyanobacteriota; class Cyanobacteriia; order Cyanobacteriales; family Nostocaceae; genus Nostoc. The sequence goes on from JADEXV010000057.1 coordinate 3,711, forward strand.
AATAGTTAGAGTTTTTACAACTAATAAATCGATTAATATGCGTTTACCTATCCTTATCAGCGCAACACTATTGCTATCTCTAGGTCTGAATATACCAGCGATATCCGAAACTAACGCAGAGAAATCACAATATCAAACGCAAATCAATAATAACTTGAATTCAAGACGATTGAGATTTAATAAGCGTTTGTGGGAGCGGGCAAATATTTATAACTATCGCATTACAGTTAGCAACAGTTGCTTCTGTATACCAGATGCTAGAGGGCCAGTAGTTATTCGAGTACGTAATGGTCAACCAACTTCAATCACTTCTGTAGCTACAGGTCAACCAGTTAATCCGGAATTCTTTCAAAAATACGATACAATTCCTGAACTCTTTAATGTGATTCAAGATGCTATCAAGCGTAAGGCATACAATGTGGATGTAGAATATAATGCTAAACTCGGCTATCCAACTAAAATTAATATCGATTACGATAGTCGAATAGCTGATGAAGAAATATTTTTGACAATTGAGAATTTTCAGGAAATTAAAAAATAGACGCTAAACTGATTACTTGCCCTCAATCTTGACCGAAAATAGGGGAAAATTAGCAACTATAAAACGAGATTTAATACCTAATTTTTCCCCAAAAAGCTAATAGCGATCTAATACGCTTGAGTTAAGGGTTATTGATGTAGATAATTGGTCTTTCAAGATGCGATAAATCATGTCTCTACGTCTGAATTTTGTTGCTCATTCTGAACTGTATTAGATCGCCATTAGCTTTTCATAAAAATTAATACTTTGATTAAGTTATGTTGACTTTGTGCAAGTAATTCTCAATTATTAAACGAATTTGTTGTGTTTTAGGGCTTGACTAAAAACAGTCACTTCTGATAGTCTCAAATTACTCGATAAGATTAGCGCTTGCTATGACTTTCTTCGCTAGTTGCCATCGAAGTAACTTTACTAATCCCACACTATAATTTAACTTTTTACAGATGGCTTAAAGCTGTACACCCATTTGTGAAAATCATCATTAGGACCCATTTGCCGCTCTTGCGTCTGCCCATTAGATACCACAGTGTTAATGTCGTAGTAACGCATCTCACTCAAGGCACTACGAGCTTGAATGAGTTTTGTTCGCTCGATGCGACACTGTTCGTATCTAGCCAAAGCTTCTTGCAGATTAGCTGAATCAGAAAAACACTCTCGTAGTTGGTATGCATCTTCAAAAGTGGTATTGGCTCCTTGTCCCATTGCAGGTGCCATCGGATGAGCCGCATCGCCTAAGAGAGTGACTCTGCCTTGACTCCATTGAGTTAACGGTGGACGATCGCAAATTGGCCCCTCCCAAATTTGCTCGGCTGGTGTCGCTTCTACCACCACCCGAAAGGATTCATCCCAGTCGGCTAATTCATGGAGAATACGAGATTTCACTTCATCAGGGCTGTGAGAAAGGGAGTACGAAGGCGAGAACTTTCGACTAATCCAACTGGTATAGCCGCCGCCAACATTCAGAAGGTACATAAACTGTTTATTGCCTTTAACAAAAACTAGTTCGTAGTCATTAAATAGCTCGTGGCGATACTTGATGACGGCACGCCAGCACATACTACCGATATAATTAGGCTTACCCTCGCCAAATAAGGTTTCTCTGATGACGGAGTTAAGGCCATCAGCACCAATCAGTAAATCTGCATCTACCGATTTTTCACCATCAAAATAAATTTCCACACCGTTTGCATCTTGCTCAAAGCCGATGCAGCGATGATTGAGGTGAATAATGTCAGACGGCAATCTAGACGCTAAAACTTGCTGTAAACGATACCACCAAATAGTTAACAACGGTTGCCCGTATTGTTCTAAATATTTAGTTGTGTTAGTTCGGATTGTTTCTCCCTGAATACTCTTTAAAACCGTGTGGTGAACCTCGCATCCTGAACTTTTGAGGGTTTCGACAATTCCCGGTGCGATCGCATCTAGAGAATGCAAGCCATTAGGAGCTAGTCCGAGTCCAGTTCCCGCCGGACGAAATTCTTGGGCTTTTTCGTATACTTGCACCTCTATCCCTTGGCTTCTCAGTGCGATCGCAGCAGCCAAACCGCCTGGGCCAGCACCGACAATCGCAACTTTCTCTACTATGGGTTGGGATAACTTCTCAGTTAAATTTCTGTTCATATTAGCTGTATCATTTTCATATTCAAAAAATTGTGAAAAGGAGTTTGTATGAAATTTAAGTCAGCTTCTGTATGTATTGGTTTAAGCCTGCTGAGTTTTTCAGTCAGTACATTACCGCGTTTTATAAATTCACCACAAGTCCTTGCTGAAGAAGTTAGCTCTTTATGCCCTCTGCCATCTGATATTGCTGTTACCTTCTTGAATTCTAAATGTCAGGAAGTCAAACTAGAGCAGCCTCAGACATTTTATCGTTACTATAGTAACAGTGGAAATAAATACGGCAGGTATTTAACAACTGACAAATATAAAACAAATGTAGAAGTAATTAAGAATTTAGCTCTCAATCAAGCATGGGGCAATCAAGCCACTATGATCGAAACAATAACTTTGCCAGCCGGAACGATTACTTATCAAGGCATTGTTGCTCCTCAAGCACCTGTAGAATGCTATCCGGGTGGTGCTCAACAGACATTTATTAAAAATTCGCAAGATCCAAATATTAAGTGGTCTGACGGAGAAAATCTCATTGTAGAACAGTTTAGCTGCCCGTAAAATTTATGGAAACCAAGACAGAAGAATTTATCAAGCTGATCGATCGAGCGTCTGAGATTGCCGAACAGATGCTTAAAGATAAAAAACCCGAATTTTCAGATCGTTTAAACAATGCGATCGCTGCTCTCAAATCTATCAAAACTAAGACACTAAATGGTAAGCTTGAACCATCAGGAGGAATCTCAACTCTTGGTTTAGCTCAGGGAGTGGCTGATTGGATTGAACCGTTAGATTCGCCATTGTTAAAAGCTGTAGGCGCGATAGAGAAATATTACCAGAAAAACCTCTAACTACTTATTCAGTTGAACTTATCCTCATCGAAGCAGTGCTGTGAACAGAAGCAGGACGTTTAGTCTGTACTAGCACTGTTTTCCTAAAAGTAATGATGTAATTATTATCTACATGAAACATGGAAGAAAATTCCTTAGCTTCAATAACTTCAGACTCATTTACCCAAGAAGTGAAAATATTTGGTTCAGAAGAAGTAGAATTATCACTGAATATCAATAATATCTCTTACTCCCTGAAGATAGAACCTCGTGTTACATTACTAGATGCACTTCGAGAAAAGCTGGGTTTGATGGGCACTAAAAAAGCTTGCGATCGCGGTGAATGTGGTGCGTGTACTGTATTAGTTGATAATCGACGAATTAACTCTTGTATGACTTTGGCAATCATGCACATCGGTACTGAAATTACCACAATTGAGGGAATAGCACAAGATGGTAAACTCCACCCCATGCAAACAGCCTTTATCACCCATGATGCTTTTCAATGTGGTTACTGCACATCGGGTCAAATTGTCTCAGCCGTAGGGATGATATTGGAAGAATCGCCAAAATCGGAAGCAGAAATTCGAGAAAAAATGAGTGGAAACCTTTGCCGTTGTGGAGCATATCCAAATATTATTGCGGCGATTCGCGATGTGCTAGAGGAAATGGAAGATGCAGCCATTTAGTTATGCTAAAGTGACCTCAGAAGAAGTAGCGATCGCCACAGTTGAGCAAGATAAAACTGCTGCATTTATTGCTGGTGGCACAGATTTACTCGGATTAATGAAAGATGGAGTCCAAACAGCGAATGTATTAATTGATATTAATAGTTTGCCCTTAGCAGAGATTGAATCTCAAGCGAATGGAATCCGCATTGGTGCTATTTCTCGAATGAGCGATGTGGCTTTTCATCCCCAAATTCAGGAATGTTATCCAGTAATTAGCCAAGCTTTATTACAAAGCGCCTCACCGCAACTGCGAAATATGGCAACTGTGGGAGGTAATTTACTGCAACGAGTCCGTTGTGGGTACTTTCGCGATCCGGTTTTTTCTTGTAATAAACGCACTCCCGGTATAGGTTGTTCGGCAATTACAGGTTACAATCGAATGCATTCCATTTTCGGAGCTAGCGAACATTGCATTGCCGTTCATCCTTCGGATTTAGCTGTGGCTTTGACGGCATTAGATGCGGTAATTTGCATCCAAGGGGTAGAAAAAGCCCGACGAATTTCAATTCATGATTTTTATCTCTTACCAGGTGAGACACCAGCAAAAGAAACTTTATTACAGCCTGGAGAATTAATTGTTGCTATTGAAGTTCCAAATTTTGCATATAAGTCTCATTATTTAAAAGTAAGAGATCGTGCTTCTTACGAATTTGCTCTTGTTTCCGTAGCTGCTGCTTTAGATATAGAAGAAGGGATGATAAAATCAGCACGCATCGCTTTTGGAGGAGTCGCACCGAAACCTTGGCGTGTTTGGGAAGCTGAGGAATTATTAAAAGGGAAAGAAATTAACGAAGATATTTTTACAGCCGCAGCAGAAGCAGCCGTCAAAGAAGCAAAACCGCAAACACACAATCAATTCAAAATTGAGTTAGTCAAACGCGCTTTGGTACGCGCCCTCTCAGTCGTGGCAGAAAAATTATGAATAAAATTATTGGGAAACCACTCGATCGCGTTGATGGTAGGCTGAAAGTTACAGGAGAAGCACCTTACACAGCCGATGTGCCAATAGAAAATTTAACTTATGGAGTGATTTTTCAAAGTGCGATCGCCAGCGGTAAAATTATCCAAATAGACACAACGGCTGCCGCAGTCGCACCTGGTGTAATAGATATCATTACTTACCAACAAACCCCATCTCTGGTAAAAATACCCTTCTTTGGCCCTCCACAACCTCAGTCAACTGAAAAAGACCATAACATTTACTACGATGGTCAACATCTAGGGATTGTAATTGCCCAAACTTTAGAACAAGCCCAAACTGCTGCCTCTCAGATAAAAATTATCTACGAAGAAGCCATTCCTACAGCCACAACGGCACGTGCAGAGATATTTGAACCCGAATCTATATTTTTTGGCATGATGCCAGCTAAAATCACTAGAGGTAATATTGAATCGGGGAAAGCACAGGCAGATGTGGTATTAGAGCAAGTTTATACCACGCCAATGGAACATCATAATCCCCTAGAACCTTCTGCAACGATCGCAATGTGGGAAGGGGATAATTTGATATTATATGAAACCACTCAAGGCGTTTCTGCAACCCAAAGAGCGATCGCATCTGTTCTGAATATTCCTCAAGAAAATGTCCGCGTCATCTCCAAATATTTAGGCGGCGGATTTGGTTGTAAGGCAATGCCGCGATCGCATACAATCTTAGCTGCGATCGCCGCTCGTCAAGTAAAACGCCCTGTAAAAGTAGTGTTAACGCGATCGCAAATGTACACAGCTTGCGGCCACAGATCCCAAACTCAGCAGCAGCTAACATTAGGTGCAACCAAAGAGGGCAAACTAACTCTAATCAATCACATTGGTACATCCTTAACTTCCCTCTTCGATGACTTTGTAGAACCTGTGGGTACAGCAACAACAATTATGTACGCCTGTCCCAATTTGGAAATTAAATACCGTTTGGCACGCATCAATACTGCCACACCAACCTTTATGCGGGGCCCGGGAGAAGCAACGGGAATGTTTGCCTTAGAATCGGCAATGGATGAACTGGCATACACCTTAAATATTGACCCAATTGAACTAAGATTAATAAATCATGCAGATATCGAGCCGCACAAAGGATTACCTTGGTCAACTAAATCCCTGAAAGAATGTTACCAAAAAGGAGCAGAAATTTTTGGTTGGTTACAACGCAATCCAGTTCCCCGTTCCATGCGAGATCATCATTTCTTGATTGGTTGGGGAATGGCAAGTGCGACGTTTCCCACGAACATTCAAACTGCATCAGTTAAGGTAAAAATTTTTGCTACTGGAGAAGTGAAAGTACAAAGTGGTACTCAAGACATTGGTACTGGCACTTATACAGTGATGACGCAAGTAGCTGCTGAAGTATTAGGCTTACCAGTGCAGTTTGAACTAGGCGATACTAATCTTCCTAAAGCCCCGATTACAGGGAACTCAATTACAGTTGCCAGTGTTTCCCCGGCGGTGCATAAAGCAGCGATCGCCGCACGGGATAAGATAATTAAAATGGCGATCGAAGATGCAAATTCTCTGCTTTACGGATCGCAAGCAGAAGATATTACCGTTGAGTCAGGGCAAATATTTTTAAAACAAGACCCATCAAAGCGAGACAGCTACACCGATATTCTCCGCCGTCATGGATTAGAAAGTTTAGAAGTTACAGAGGAATCTTCACTCAACCCAGAGAATAAACAATATGCCAAACACTCATTTGGTGCAATATTTGTCGAAGTTGCAGTTGATGAATTGTTAGGAGAAATCAAAGTTAGACGTTGCGTAGGCGTTTATGATGCAGGGCGAATTCTCAACTTCAAGACAGCGCGGAGTCAAGTTATTGGCGGGATTACCTGGGGAATTGGTATGGCGCTGATGGAGAAAACTGTCATGGATGCTAATCAGGGCAGAATAGTTGGTGCTAATCTTTCCGATTACCTGATTCCCGTTCATGCAGATATCCCCAATATGGAAGTGCAATTTATTGAAGAACACGATCCTTATGTGAATGCACTAGGAACTAAAAGCCTGGGAGAACTTCCGATTGTTGGGGTAGCCGCTGCCATATCTAATGCAGTTTATCATGCCACAGGTAAGCGGATTCGCGATTTGCCAATTACACCAGATAAGTTGTTGTGAGTAAATCGGTTTGTAGAGATAAGGGGTTAGGGGATGAGGGCAACCCTAGAACCCTTTCTCTTACATAACTTGTACATGAAGGTGACACCTATGATAAATGCTGTGTCCCTACAACAGATACAGGGTTAGCGCGTCTCAAACCCTATTGACAGTGGGATTCTAGGAGAGGATTGAATTTGGGAGAGATGCGGCTAACACAGAAAGCATATACTGATCATTCATAGCGGCTCGCCGTGACTTTTGGCGAATACTACGGCAAAAAGATGATTCTCGCTCTAAGGCATTAAGAGCAATGCGACGTAGCAAAGAAAAATTCTGTGGACTATGCAGAGAACGAATTCGACATTCATCCTCACCAAAGGTGACATCCAATGTCCAATGAACAGAGTTTTCAATACCCCAATGTTGTCGAATAGCACTGCCAATTTTATTAGCATCGCTGGCGAGACTAGTGATGTAAAATTGCACCTCGATATCTTCCCAACCTTGCCCTCCTGCAATTACTGCCAAAATCGCTATGGTGATGATATCGGTCAGTGAATGCCATCTCGTCCTTTCTACTCTGGGGTCTTTGATTTCTGTGAAGTATTCCTGAAACTTAGTAGTAATGTCTTTGCTATCTATGCTGGGTGCAAAAGATGCTTTGGTTTTGCTTTTCTTGTTCTCAAATCCTGTTGACATTACTCGAACCTTGCACCTAGATGGATTAAATCTTACCCTAGCTCGGATAGTGCCACTTTTAACCCAACTTTGCTAATCAGGCAAGTCCGCTTGTCAATAGGGTTTGAGACGCGCTAACCCTGAATAGGTAGTGATAAGGCAGATACCCAAACTTTATTTGGTAGCTATACTCAATGGTGTCTTAAGTCTGGTAGCACTACTCAAACTTCGTGTAGTTTTAGCCCTAATCTACTAGATTTTTGTACCTCTACTATGGGGTGGAAAGATGTTAAGAAAGTACGTACTAGCAAAGGTTTTTCTATTCATGGCTTGAGATTACGTCAACTCGATAAAGATGACCATATTCTTTCACCTCTAGCAGGTAGTGTAAAGTCAAACCTACACAGTGAAGAGTGAGGTGTAGCATCATAATCCAGTCAGGGTAAGGGTTGTGTAGTTTGTGTAGGGTTAGAGCATTATTTCTAAATATATTAGGGTAATGCTCTGACCTTGAAATGAAATAAGGGAACAATAACCCTAAGTCACAATCCATAATTCACTATGGTATGTGAGCTTAAATGTATTAATAACCCTACACACTATACATAACCCAGCCAGGATAAGGATTACAGCACTACACTTAACCCTGCACAGTGTAGTGTTTGATTCTACATAAAATCATAATCAATGATAATAATAGTATAATTTAAAACTAATTCCTAAGTAAGAATACTCCTGCAAGAAACAAATTCAAGACTTATATTAGTCTTGTTTCGTAGGAGTATTTATGTTTAGAATATTTTTCTTACTGTCTCTATTGTTAGTATCTTGTAGTCCTAAAGTCGATGATTTTCAAAAATCTATAGATGATTCTTACGAAGTAATGACACTGAGACAAAGATCAATACTTGCTGAGTTTTACCCCAACAAAGAATCAAGAATCGAGGAAGGTAAAAGCTATTGCAATGAACTTAAAAGTGGAATTACAAAACAGCAAATACATGATAAACAATCAGAACCATTACTTAATAAAGTTCAAGAAAAGAAAATAACAATAGATGAATCTGTAGATATAATATTAGTTAGAAAACAAATACAAGAAATAGGTGTGAAATATTATTGTCCTGAATTTGAAGAAAAAATACCTACATTTAAAGAGAAGTTGAATAGTAAATAAACAACCATTAAGTTAAGTCTGATAGTTACTAATTTAGCCAATTCAGTGTTTATAGTTATGTCCTCTGCGATCACCACCATTCCATTATTGTTTTTATCTCTAACTATCTTATACCTACACACAATAATACTGTGGAACCTGCAATTGTAACCTATGGTTGAACTTTCAAACTCAGTCATAGTAATGGTTTTAGTCAAAGTTCCGCATAAACTCTAGCTAATACCCTTTTTCTTTAATATTTTACTGACTCTTGATTCATCCACATTTAGTAAATAATTTAATAAAAGTTAGTTACATCAGTTACACACTAATCTTAAATCTAGTTAGTTACATCAGTTATAAGCACAAAAAAGAAATATGTTAACAGATATAAGTATAATAAGTAACTTTACTCAGGTATGTCCTAAGTATTAACAGTTATTCTCATTATTATGAGAATATTACTAGCATTAATTAAATATGGATATTGCAAAAGCAATGGCTTTAGGTGGTCAAATAGTTCATGCAAATAAATGTAATTTTTCTTCTTATGACGATTTAAAGTTACGTTGTTCTGTTTGCGGTGAACCTGTGCGTTTAAAAAAAGGTGGTACTAGAAAACCTCATTTTGCTCACTTCCCAGGTACAGATCCTAAACAAGTAGAAGAATGTGAACTGAGAGCATCAATTTATAGTAAGAATACACAAATAAATAGTTTTATTAAAAATAGGGGACAAAGATTAAAGATATTCCAACAGCACTTTTTAAGTATGATTTATGTTGGTCAAGAAAAAATTGTTGATGATGTTAAATTTAATAACTGGATTTATTCAATCAAACGTGACAATAATCAAGCGATTAATAATATTGCCAATGATTGTACAGAATACTTTCTAACTCATCAAAAAAAAATGGAGGTGTACTGCGTTTATCTCAAAGATGATCAACCCTTACTTCAACAGCAAATAGCTTTAGAGGCAATAGATTATTTGTGTGTTAAATCTAGTTATAAATTGCTGAAATACATAATATATTACTGTATATACCAATTATATAAACAAAACTTTACAAAAAATAATGTCGATTCAATTTGTCATCGTGCTATCAAAATAATTATGCTTAATCCTTGGATAAAAGCATTAGATAATAAAAATATTAAATCATTAACTATTAATCTTTCTCAATTATTTGAACCTGAAATAGTAAAAATAAAATCTCCATCACCACTACAAATATTTTTGTCAGCTATTCAGGATGGTACTAAGGGTAAATCAACTAAAAATATTAACTCATTAACTATTAATGCTTCTCAATTATCTAGTGTCGAGCGCGATAAACTGAAAACACCCACTACACTAGGACATTCATTCAATGCAATGCAATACGGTAATGTTGACAAAGTAACAAAGATTAAAACAGAGAAACCAGTATCCTTTAACTGCAAAGTGGTAACTGAAATCAATACTGATGAAAATACAGCTATTCAGTTTAGTTTTATAGTCAATGAGTTTATCAAATGCGATAACAGAATGGGAATCAAAAACTTAGATGGTAAACCAGTTAAATCACTTGTTGAGATATGGCATTATGCACGGGTATATAAGTTTTCCAAAGCATTTGAGTTAACCGTTATCAACTACACAGATGGTTTATTCCCTACTGATGGTTATTTAGTTGATTATCCAGAATATAGAACCCGCGCTGATGTAGCAATGTTGTTTGAAACAATGATATCTAATGGGCAATTCGACTTTATTAAGACAGTAGAACGTCGTGGGAAATTAATAATTATATCATGCTACGATCCATCTATTTTCTTACTCTTGGAATTACTTGAACAATGCCAAATTGAAGAATGTATTGGTGCTAAATTTAAATACAAACCAATCGAATTCAATACTGTTATGCAATGTATGATTAATGCGGCTGACAAAGCAACTAAGTCAGGTATACCTCTAATAGATGGGATGCTATTACACAGCTTATTTACTGCTGCTAAGGAACAATTAAAAGCATCTAAAAATAAGACTATTACTGTACCAGTGAACGTTACTACTGTAGAAGCTACTAGACTTAAATCAGCTAATTTCTCAATCTATCAAAAGTACGAATTTAATGTTGGTGATACCGTTTGGTTAAATAGTAAGGGGAACAAATGCAAAGTTATGATTACCAAGATATTAGATAATAATAACTATCAAGTTATGGGTAAAGATAGATTTAAATACCCAGTTAGTGCTAATTTGTTAAGCCAAAATTAACCTGTAACTAACTCGCATTACATTTTTCTTACCCATTACGCCACCTATCAACTAGGTGGCTTTTTTGCTGCGCGTAGCTTTGTCTATTTTTTGGGAGTACCTATGACAACAGAACTAACTTAACTTAAAATATCTAAATGATAAATTAGTACTGTTCATGTGGTATATGGGCTATCATGACTCATGTGGACTCGTATCTGATGATATGTGAGTAATAGTAGATTAATCTAGATTTATAAGTAAGATATTTTTTCTTACTTATCTGTCCACAGTAATACAAAAGGAAAATTACCATGTTCATCTACTCAACAGATAAATAAAGAACAAGGTGTATATAGCTTAAGGTGGTAAGTTGATTATGATAGTTATATTAGATTAACTACAGTAAGAAAAATAGGTTATTACAGTTATAAATATATAGATTAATGTGTATATGGTATATATGATATTCGTCTTAATAAACTATATTTAATTTGGCTTAGTGTACTTGCGGCTCAATACTATTAATTGTTTTAACTTTTGTTTTCCATAAGTTAACTAACCTTAAGTAATGTTACTTTAGCTAATAACGTAATTCTCTAGTTTTAGCTAATGTATTACTAATTAAACCTCTAGTTTCTCTAGATGCCTTTAGTATTTTTCTTACTTTATCGTGTTATTTAATGTATTGTTATATGATTTAACTCGTTTTTTCTTACTGCTTTTATGCGTAATACATATCAAAACGATAAAACTGGGGAATGGTTGTTTCTTACGTTTCCATTGTTGAATGATTAGCTTTGATAGAATTTAAGCTTTAATACCTAGCTCTAAAATTCCCTGTAACAAGCGATATAAGACTTAAGCTTGCATTCTACATGAGACTGAAAATAGAGGCGTTATTGGCGAATATGGCTCAATCCCTAATCTGGTAGGCATATATAAGCTAATCAAGAATATTTTTATCAATTGATAACAAAAAGTTATAAAAATATGGGTAAATGATAAGCTTCTCTCAAATCAGCTAGTTACCCCTATTTCATTGTTTTAAGGATAAAATAGTATTGATTGAGAGAAAACTGAGAGAAAACAAGTTGGTTAGAGCGCTACGTTGACATCGTAGCCAGTACTGGTAAGGACATTATCTAAAATGGACGTAACTGGATTCGAACCAGTGACCTCTACGATGTCAACGTAGCGCTCTAACCAACTGAGCTATACGTCCTTAACCACACAATTATTAATAGTAGCATATACTTCTCTGATAATGCAAGATAAAAGACCAAATCAGGCGAAATCTATCACTCCCTAAGTAATCAAGCGCAGATGATCTGAAATATTTGTTTGATTTGTAAAAAGATTGCACCACTTGCTATAAATCAAACAAATAAGTCAAATCCACTTTCTGTTTGCCTCCAGCAAGACTGCCTGATTTCCTGCAAGCGTCTTTAAGTTTCTCGAATCCAAAATGCCAATCCTCCCCCACGACCGCGAGCTGCAATGAAATCTTCCGTCACTAAAAAGAAGCCAAAGAAGGGTAGTTTAGCTATAGGTTGGTTGTAAAAATCTTCTGTTTGAACTTTACCAGCACGGATTGCTCTGTTGTAAATAATACGACTAAACAAACTGATAATCATCTGGTTAAAGTCAAAGGCCAATAAATTTTTCTTCCCGAAATATTGCACCGGCCCCGTGAGCTTCAGTGAAACTGGGTTAAGCTCAACCTGATTAGAAATTTCGCCTCTACCTGAATCCTGTTCCAAAGTGGCATTAAAGGAAACATGGATTGTTATAAACTTGGGTACATAGAAACCGTTGCCTAATACAATTCCGCCTTTACGTCTGTTTTTCTTAGTGCCAGTGACAAAGCAAAGTTGCCATTTACCGAGCAGAAACTCAAACGGATAAGTCAACTTTTGTTGCTTGGCAGTTTTTTCGGCTTGTAGCAACGCCTTTACTAATATTTCAGCATTAGGGCGTATGCTTTTTGGTTGTCTATACTTAGCCGCAGCTTGAGATAGCACGTTAACAAAGTCAAATGTTGCTTTTGGTGTTAAATTAGCCGTCATGAAGCCACTCTGGATTTAACTATTTCTTTGATTTTCTGATAGATTGTAGCGCTCATCTGTAAGAAGACACATCTTTCATCCGTAGTATCCGCTAAAAGTATGTCGATTTCCTATCTTCACCAAGGATTACCAACCATTGTAAATCCAGCCCAATAATAAGGATGCATAAGTGATTCATCAGCACTGTCAGCAGGTAAAGGCAAATTCCCAACTACTTCTAAACCTTGCACTTGTCCATCCTTGACATAAATTTGCCCTTTGACCATAGCTACTTGAGCCTGTCTAAGAGCTTCTGCCTTAATGGGAGCTGTCTTTAAGTTCTCATAAAATTTTGTCATCAACGCTGCTGTGCCAGCATCATTAACTGACCAAAGACTAGCAACACTAGTTTTCACACCTGCCAGCACTGCTAAACCCGCAAATCCCAGTTCGGATTCTTCATCCCCTAAAGCTGTTCTACAAGCACTCAGCACCAGCATTTCAACTTCAGGTTCATTCAAGCGCAACTGTCTTAATTGGTTCAAGCGCAACTTATCTTCCCACAGTTGAATATAGGAATTACTCAAAGCACCCGTAGCAAAATCGGCATGGGTTGCCATGTGAATAATTCCAAAAGGTTGTTGGCGGCGGATCGTTTTGAGATTTTCTAAGGTGGCTTGCTTGTCTAACAATAATTTGCCTTGCCACAGTTTAGATACTAGTGTTGATAACTCAAGGGGGACTGCTGGTAAAGGCTCTTGTCCCTGAGTACTTTGAGAAACTCCCAGCGCTAAAATTTGAGATTTTTTGATGTCTTTATAGAGGGTATTAGTCAAACTAAGACTAGGCATTAAACCAATACTGTATTTTTCTACTAGAAATCCCTTACCATCGTGAAGTGCTGCCATTGGGGTTGAACGTAACCCAATGTCTGGTAAAAAGACCAGATTGTTGATTTCTCTCGCTTGTAAATCTGCCTCTAATGGTGCAATAATCCAGCGATAAAGTTGTTGAGATGAACGCAAATAACCGGTGCGACGACGGTTTTGTGGACTAACGATTTGCTCACGAAATTCTTGAGCTACTTGGAGAACTTTGGCTTTAGTTGTTTCTGGGATGCGCTTGCGGATAGGATTGCCTTTTCCGGTTACTACTACTACTTCTAGTTGGTCGCTATCCTTTTCTGCTATGGTATTTAACTGTTTTGTAAATTTTTGAGCTTTACCTAAATTTTCCTCTGGTAGAATTTCCACAGGGACAAAACTGATGTAGATAAATGCGGGTTTCACACCAGTAGCTTCTTCAATTTTGCGAGCAATTTCTTTGGCATCATCTAGGGTTTTGATTCTAGGGGTGGGTATGCCTAAATGGTCGGCAAAATCATCTGTGAAATTGTCTTCGGGAGTGGGGTTGGTATTAATAACGGGGTTATCAATCTTAGGATTATTGAGGACGGGGTTATTCGGTTTACTTGGTAGATTGCATTGGAATGTGCAGGGGTCAAGATTCGGTATTTCAGGATTCGGTATTTCAGGATTCGGTGTTTCAGGATTCGGTGTTTCAGGATTCGGTGTTTCAGGATTCGGTATTTCAGGATTCGGTGTTTCAGGATTCGGTGTTTCAGGATTCGGTGTTTCAGGATTCGGATTTTCAGGATTTGGAGTAGGAGTTTGACTGACGTTGATTCCTATCTGTACAGGTGCAGAAGAGGAAACGCCGTCATTTGCACTAATTACAAAGGCATTTAGTGACCCATTTGTATCTGCTGGAGGTGTGTATACCAAAGTATCGCCGCTAGATAAGGTTGTAACACCAGGGATGACGGGAACGCCATTGACAGTGATATTTCCTGTATTCACGACATCGACCTTGATGGACGTGATGTCATTATTACCATCGCTGACCAGCGGAGCCAAACTAGAGAACGTTAAGGTAACAGGTTGATTGGTCTGGGTATCGGGTAGCGATGAGTTTGCTGTTAATGTCGGCGGGGTGTTGACAGATGTAATGGTGATGCCGGTCGGTGTACCGCTAGCATCTCCACCATTTGGCAAGACTGGAAAGCTATTAGCGATTATTGAATTGTCACCTGTATTAATTGACCCTGCTGTACCATTGACACTTGCATCACCGACAATAAAATCTACATTGTTTGGACCACCATCATGGCGAATGCTAACAGTACCTCCTGCTAAAGGTTGAACGTTAGTACTTCCTTCGCCAGTAAAAAATCCGCCAGTTACGATCGCTTCACCCGCTCCTATTCCTTGAATCAGTCCGTTGGTTAGCACTTGCACATTGCCACCTTGAACTGTGTTTCCATCAACAAAATCGTCTGCTATGGACTGTGTGTTGATGTTGGTAAAACTAATATTGCTGCCAGCATTATTGGTAGTCTGTAACGTAACGTTGCCACTTGTAACATTTGCAATACCATCGACTCCGTTAGCGATCGCAAAGGCGTTAATGGCGTCATTCACGGTGATATTATCTCTAGCAGTTAAACTAATCGCGCCAGCAGTGCCAATAAAATCGCCACCTCCTTCCTTAACTACAGATGAGTTAATTTCCCCTGTGGTAATACTGCCGCCTGTGGTTGTTGCGGCTACATTACCAGCCTTACCTGAACTACTAGGATCATTGGAAGAGGAATTAATAGCACCTGTTAAGATGTTGCCTGCGGCAGTCAAATTTACTGTTCCTGCATCCGTAATAATAATGCCACCATATCCAAATCCAGAAAACCCTAGAATATTGCTAGTGTCTAGGTTATTTAGGGTAATTCCACCACTTGTGCTTTGGACTGTAATATTACCTGCCGACGAGTAGCCCTGACCACTGGCAATAATGTTGCCCGCAGTGATATCGCCACTCGCAGACAAAGTTACATTACCGCTGTTGGCAAACAAATTATTACTTGTATCTAGATTTCCTAGTAATAGGCTTGCTCCTGAAATGTTGATTGCTCCTCCAACTGTCTGGATGGTGTTGGTAGGGTCAATAAAGTTTACAGAACCAGTTTGCGAGGAGAGGTTAAAGCTACCACCGGCCAAGTTTAATCTAGCAATACCTGCGGCGCTAGTTATTCCGGGTGTAGCTCCGGTAATGTCATTGATGGTAATGTTGCCTGTGGCTTGTAAATTGATATTTGCACCCGAAGCTGCGATCGCACCCCAAGAAACTGTGTTAGCCCCAATATCTGGATCGTTAAAGGCAATATTGCCTGCTGTGGCATCAAAATCACCTGTCCCTGCGGCACCATCGATAATGGTCAATGTACTGGGGTCTAGTAATAAAGTCCCAAAGCTACCATTGACGGCTGAAGTATCTACCAAACCATTGAAAGTCAAGAAATTTTTGCCTGATACTTCTACAAAACCACCATTGCCAGCATTTGCTCCTCCACGAGCCGAGATGTTACCAAAATACTGGGTTGTGTCGTTACCCCAAACAATCACCCGTCCGCCGTTTCCATTCAAATTACTATCAGCATTAATGACGGATTTTGAGTCCACATAAGTCCGATCTGCGTTGGGTAAAGTCCCCTTACCTTGATAATCGCCACCAATTAGTACAGTACCGCCGCCATTGTTTCCAGAGGCGTTAATATTGGCATCAATCACCGCGACTTTTTTACCCAAAGCAGTTACTGTACCGCCTGTTTGGCTTGATGTATTCACTGTCCCAGAAACAATCGTTGTACCTGAAGTTGTGGGAATTGTCACATTAGAGCCTGTCAATTTTACAGTTCCATCAGGATTGGCAGTTAATCCTGTGTTACCAACTGTCAGCAGTTCTGGTAAAGATGCAATGGGAATTGTCCAGTTATTGGGTTGGGTGCTACTAGAGGCGAGGGGCTGAATTTCCAGACTCAGCAGATTTCCTGGCTGACTGAGACGTACCCAATTTTGTCCTGGTACTGATGTAACGGCAATCTGCCCTCCCGGTGCTGAAAGTTGCCCAGTGTTGACTACAGTACCGCCTAATAAATTCAAATTTTGCCCAGTACCTACTACCAAATTGCCAGCATTTGCGATCGCTCCTGGCTGGTTCGTACTAAAAGCAAATCCATTGGGGTTTCCAACTAAAGCAGCGTAGTCATTAACACCGATAGCGTTAAACCAACTGCTGCCAAAACCAATCCCGTTGGCTGTTGTCGCCGTAAAAGCACTAGGCACATTTAAGCTGGCGTTTGCTCCAAAAATAAATCCGGCTGGATTCATCAAGAAGAGGTTAGGATTACCACCTGTTACCTGAATCAAGCCATTAATAATGGAGGCATTCCCGCCTGTAATTCGACCAAGAATATTTTGCAGCGCCGGACTAGCTTGAAAGTTGGCGATTTGTTCTGGTGAAATCCCAAATTGTTGAAAGCTATGAAAGAGGTTTGCACCATCTCCAGAAGTTGTGCCGCCAGTGATATCAAGTCGATTGCCGTTGGGTGTAACAATTGTGTTTGTTCCATCAGTAGCAGGGACAATTTGTTGTGCTTGGGCTAATCTGGGACTTACCAACGAGGCAATAACTAACACTGAAGCGGCAATGCTAGGCAGTAGAGGTTTTT
Source organism: Nostocales cyanobacterium LEGE 12452 (assembly GCA_015206945.1). Lineage (GTDB taxonomy): Bacteria > Cyanobacteriota > Cyanobacteriia > Cyanobacteriales > Nostocaceae > Nostoc. Next base: position 21,204 of record JADEXV010000057.1, read on the forward strand.
TGCGCCGTAATATGAAGCGACCTGCCAGTAATTCTACATCAATTTGTAACTTATTTGCTAATCCGCGCCGCCAAAGTGCTTGAGCGATCGCCTTCTGTGACCAGAGTATTTGTTCTGTTCTTCTGGTAACAGACATGCTTTGGGAATGAATCCGGTAAAGGTAGAGTGGCTCTTGAACTCGGCGCACCTGGGCTACTTCTGAAAGTCGCAGACATAGGTCATAATCATAGGCACAGCCAGAGAAAGATTCGTTAGCACCTCCCACCTGTTCATAAACTGAACGGCGCATTAGGCGGAAGTGAAACGTCATGAAGTCCACCAACAGACCTTCTTGAGAGTAAGGAATGTCACAACGATGACCGTAGCTGAGAACTTTGCCCTCTCGATCAATATTTAAGTAGTCAGTGTAAACAAATCCTGCTTCTGGGTGGCGGTTGAGAACTGTAGCGGTTTCGGCAAGGGCGGTGGGGGCAAGAATATCATCGCTGTCTACTAAACCGATGTAAGTGCCACTAGTTTGGCTGATTGCTGCCTTACAACCCCCAGCAAGTCCTTGATGGTGTGCTTGGACTACCCGCACTCGTTCATCTTGTTGAGCATAAGCGTTAGCGATCGCCACTGAGCCATCTGTAGAGCCATCATCCCAAATCAGCAGTTCCAAGTTTTGCCATGTCTGCGCTAAAACGCTGGCGATCGCTTCTTTAAGGTAAGACTCCCGATTGTAATTGACGATGACAATGGAAATCAGTGGTGACATCGAAGTTTTCCCAAGTTTTCTACCTGTTACCACAATATAATGCTAAGGGCTATCACTTAGAAGAAATCGCTGTTAATTATAGTTTTAGTTACAAATCTTTTGAAATTTGAATATCAAAAATATGATATTGAAATACTCATACAGCCATTGCACACTCAAAAATCAAAATCAGCCCAGTCGTTATATAAGGCACTCCACTGAAGAGAAATGAGAAAAGAAACAGAAACTGGTGTTCAGCCTAGAGCAACGACTCAGCAAAAAATTGTCTATTTATCTCATCAGTTAGACACTTGGTGGAGTTTGGCAATTACTAAATGCAGTAAGCACAGTTTCAATTTTCGGTGCGGCTTGTTAATTCTGCCTGCGGTCTGGATTGTAACTGCAAATGGACTGAGAGCTAGAGCTAATATTTTTACACCGGACTCGGCTCAAGATAGCAGTCAGTCAGAGTTACAAATAGTACAAGAAACAGAACCTACTCCAGCAACTAACCCACAACCAGAAACACCACAACGCATTCGGGTTCGCAAAATTCAGGTTGTAGGCAGCACAGTTTTTAAGGAAAATGACTTTAATCCAGTAGTGAAACCGTTTGAAGAACGAGACTTAACTTTAGAAGAAATCAGACAAGCCGCCGATGCCGTTACTCAGCTTTACCTAAATAAAGGCTATATAAATTCCAGAGCAATTCCAGATACTCAACAATCAAGTACCGCAGATGGTGTTGTGGTAATTCGGGTGTTGGAAGGGCGTTTGACAGAGATTGACATCCAAGGAACACGGCGATTAAACCCATCTTATATTCGTAGTCGCATCCAACTAGGTGCTGGTATTCCTCTGAATACTGGTAAGCTCGAAGAACAACTAAAATTGTTGCGACTCGATCCCTTATTTACAAATGTGGAAGCGAGTTTGCGTCCAACGGGTAAGGTTGGTCAAAGTATTCTCGTTGTCAGAGTTGAAGAGGCAAACCCTTTAACTGGTAGTTTGGGTGTAGATAATTATTCGCCTCCCAGTATTGGGGCGGAAAGATTAGGTGTTGAATTGCGATCGCGCAATTTAACCGGTATGGGAGATGAGTTAGCTGGCTCATATTACCATACACTCTCTGGTGGTTCCGATGCCTTTGATTTTAGTTATCAGGTTCCCGTGAACGCCATGAATGGCAAAGTGCAGATTCGAGCCGCATTTAATCGCAACGAAATTACTGAGCCACCCTTTGATGCCTTTGACATTCGGGCAAACCAGGATCTTTATGAAATCAATTATCGTCAACCATTAATCCGATCGCCTAGAGAAGAATTTGCCCTATCTTTAGGATTTACCTATCAAGATGGTCAAACCTTCCTTTTTGATAATCTCGCAACCCCCTTTGGCATTGGGCCTGATGCCAATGGCGTTAGCCGCACCAGTGTAATTAAATTTGGTCAAGATTATATCAGGCGCGAACCTCAAGGAGCTTGGTTTTTGCGATCGCAATTTAATTTTGGCGTTGATATATTAGATGCAACTATCAACAATGACCCCATACCCGATGGTCGCTTTTTCAGTTGGCTAGGTCAAATACAACGCGTGCAGCAACTCAGCAACGATCATCTATTGCTGATTCAAGCAGACTTACAGCTTACACCAGATAGCCTTTTACCTTCCCAGCAATTTGTGATTGGCGGTGGACAATCGGTAAGGGGATATCGCCAAAATATCCGTTCTGGGGATAATGGATTTCGGGTAGCGATCGAAGATCGGTTTACAGTGCAGCGTAATGAATCTGGATTCTCTACAATTCAACTTGCGCCATTTGTGGACATGGGAGCCGTCTGGAATCAGTCTGATAATCCCAATCCCCTACCCAATCAAACTTTTTTAGTGGGCGCAGGCTTAGGATTATTGTGGAATCAGGCAATGGGAATTGATAATCTCTTTTTGCGGCTTGATTATGGATTTCCATTTATCGATCTGAGCGATCGTGGTAATAACGCTCAGGATGATGGCTTTTACTTTAGCCTTCGTTATCAACCCTAGCTAAACGCTATGGTAATCATAATTAATTCTGCGGGCATGATATTATTTGAGCCGCATTTGAGCAAGTCGAGTTTAATCAGCAAAATGCTATTTCACTTACTCCTTTTGTGTTTTCCGCAAAAATATACCATTAGACTTACTCCTTTTGGTAGATAAGGTGCTGAATTCAGTATTTTCCACAGTTAATTACCTGTTCTTCTGCCTTATCCTAATATTGAACTAAAAATTAACTTCTTTCTTCAGGAATTTGAATTTTATCTTGTGTATATACACAAAGGATAAAATTTTAGTTTATAAATTTAAGAAGGAAAGAATATTAAGAGAAAACTTATGACACAACCTAACTCGCAAGACAAAAACAGCTTTCTTTACCCTCGTAGTCGGTATTATGGTAAATTTCAGCCAGAGAACTTAGTGTTTAATGCCAACCTTCAAGAATTCTCTCAAAAAATTAGTTACATTACTTGCCTAGAGACAGGGGGAAAATTGTCTCAGGAAGAGGCTTATGAGCAAATTAAGTCACTCTGGAAAGAGTTAAAACATAGCAAAAAACAACTCTCTATTGGCGGAAATCGAGAAATTTAAACTAATGTAAAGGAGGTATTGGGAATTTTTATTAAATCTATTGCAAAAATACTTTAACCGCCCAAAAATTTATTTTTGGGCGGTTTTTTGGCTTATCAAGAAGTATCTTTTTCGTAATGTTAATTCTAGTTGTTACAGGTAATACCAGTTCTGTTATGTCATGTTAATTTTAGTAGTTACAGGTAATACCAATTCTGTATAAAGATATGCCAAATTATACAAGGAGCGAACCAGCATAGACGCAAAGCCAATACGGTTTGGTTAAGGTTTTTTGATGAAAATTCTAGATCGCTAAAGATGCGATAAATCACCTTCAAAACAAAAGACTGATTATTAGACCTCTTGCAAAAGTCCCTAAGAGGTTGTTTGAAAAGTGATTGGCTGTGATTTTAGGCACTAACTGATCCCCCCAAACTCCTCCCTTTGATAAGGCTACGGTGTACACACAAGTACTTTCGTCCGCAAAACAAGTACTTTCGTCCACAAAACAAGTGCTTTCGTCCACAAAACAAGTACCTTCGTCCACAAAACAAGTACCTTCGTCCACAAAACAAGTACCTTCGTCCACAAAACAAGTACCTTCGTCCACAAAACAAGTACCTTCGTCCACAAAACAAGTACTTTCGTCCACAAAACAAGTACTTTCGTCCGCTATGCAAGAGGTCTATTGTAGAGGCGGCGATTCATCGCGTTTGTGTTTACAAAAGTATCTCTTAAATAATGCGAAAAGCAACAACTTTATTTTGTAGCTTATGATGTACCTACAAAAGTGAGATGTAGCGATCGCAATCAAATTTTTCAACAGGAGTTAAGCTATGACGCAGCGACTGACTCAAGAGCAATTATCACAAATAGTTACAGAAGTAGAAGGTCTGCAATTGCGTCGGGAAGCGGAACTAGACCAACAGCAGGTTAGAGAAATTTTACAGGAGCTGAATTTACCGCCAGAGTTACTAGATGAAGCGCTGATTCAGTTAAATCGCCGCCAAGCACTGGAAGTACAACAACGCCAGAATCGATGGATTACCTCTGGAGTGGTGGCAATTGTAGTAATTGTCATTGCATCGACAATATTTTTCATGCAGCAGCAAAATTCTACACTTTCTCGTGTTTCTACTCAACAAGACCGCATCACTTTGACACAAGATAATGGCGGCGACTTAAAGACAATTTCTCGCCAAACCAATCCAGAAGTGTTGTATCGTGTCACCTTAAAGGATGCACCTTTGGGCAAAAAGCTGGCTCTCTCTTGTAATTGGATTGACCCAAGCGGTCAAATTGTCAAGCAAAATAACTATCAAACCCGCGAAATTAATACGTCTGTCTGGGATACCCAGTGTCGCTACACTATTAATCCGGCTGCAACTGTTGGCAATTGGCAGGTGCAGATGTTCCTGGAAGGTCGGCAGATTAGCGATGCAACCTTTGAAGTTAAATAGTTCAGATGGTTATCCCGCATCACTTTCTTGGCTATTGGGGTTACGGCGCTCAACAGAAGTTGGAAAGGCTGTTAACTAGTGTTGTGGAAAACCTCTCTCCAAACCTCTCCCCTACAAGGGAAGAGGCTTTGAATTTTCCCCCTTCCCTAGTAGGGAAGGGGGTTAGGGGGTTAGGTCTGAAAAGTCAGTTTTCTGCACAGGAAAATTATTCTCCTCCCATCTGGAATGTTGTTCATATAGGAATTCATGGCGATCCCCCACTGCAACAAAATCAAATTGCTGCCATCTCCGCATCAGGATTATTTAGTTCACCCGATGCTTGGGTAAGTCTCCAAGAAAACAACTGCCTAATTTTGGGCAGAGAACCTTTCGGAAAAGTGCCTTTGTATTGGACTGTGCAAGGACAAATAATCTGGTTTGCATCCCAATTGCAATTACTCTTACCGATTTTGCCACAATCAGAAGTTAGCATTCCTGGGTTATATGGCTATAGCTGTTTTTCTTACGTTCCCACACCCTTAACTTCTATTAATGGAGTGTTTGCAGTGACGGCGGGAACTGAATTAGTTTGGCAGAGCGATCGCCAATCAGGTAAGCTGCAAACACCTGAATCTAAAAAAATCCACTCATGGCGGGAAGCGCCAGAACAGTTAACAGATGAAGCTACAGCAATTACTGAATTGCAAACTCTCCTTAAAGATTCTATTGGGCGACAAATTGCCGATTTAAAGGATGAGCCTGTCGGGGTGTTTCTCTCTGGCGGACTCGATTCTTCAGTGGTGGCGGCGCTGCTGGTACAAGCAGGGGTGAAAGTCCGCGCTTACACTTTAGATTTTGGTAACGCAGGGATTCCAGAATATCTCTATGCTGAACAAGTCGCCGAGTTTCTCGAAATTCCACTTGTTAAAGTTGCAGTAACCCCAAGTTCGATTGAGAATGCTTTAATTCCGACTGTGCAAGCTTTGGATTTGCCCTTTGGAGATGGCGTGTGTGTGCCGTTGTATCTCCTGTCAGAGAGAGCCAGTCAGGAAACTCAGGTAATTTTTAACGGCGAAGGTGGAGATCAATTATTTGCCGGTTGGACGAACAAACCTTTAATTGCCGCAGGTGTTTATCAGGCAGAAAATCCCGCCGGACAGGAAACTTTTATCCAGCAATATCTCCGCACCTTTCACCGTCTTGGGGGATACGAATCTCAAGTTTATCAGCCGGAGGTTTATGCACAGATCCAAAATTTGCATTCTGAAGATTGGCTATTGGCGACTTTAGATCGCGATGAGTGTCCATCTTTACTGCATCGCCTTCGCCGTGCTAGTTTGATGCTCAAAGGAGCGCAGAATATCCATCCCCGTGCCACTGCATTGGGGTTTGCTCATGGGTTGTGGGTGCGATCGCCTTTTTGTGATTTACCTTTAGCGGAGTGGACATTCCGCCTATCTGGAGAACTCTGTTTGCAAGGAGCCTGTGAAAAATATATCCTCAAACGGGCTGTAGAAAATTGGCTTCCACCCGAAATTGTCTGGCGACAAAAGCGTGGTATGGGGGTTCCTTTGACTTCTTGGTGTTTAAATGATTTTTGGCATCACCTGGGCATTTGGCTCAATCCAGAAAGACTTCGCACTCACAATCATTTTTATCCTCACATCGCGGCACAAATCGTTGAAGGCAATCTAGGAGCAGCTATTCAAGGGCGTCGGATTGGTGAAACACTCTGGTTACTAATTATGTGGCAACTTTGGCGATCGCACGTTTTAAATGAAGAAATAACTAAACAGTCTTGGGATCATCCCTTTTGGTTACATCGTTGGCTATGGAGAAATTACAAAATAATTCGTAATTTACTGTATCAGGATTATCGGTAAATGGTCTCAAATAATTTAATTCAAAATCGCCTTAATCCCCCATTCTCCAGGGAACTTGCTCAGGAGTTACTAACTATCTACGGTTCTCCGCTTTATGTTTATAATGGCGATCGCTTGGGCGAAACTATTGAGCAGATTACCAAAGCAGTCAGTTATCCCCGCACGCAATTTCGGTTTGCCAGTGTTACCAATGGCAACATTGCGCTGTTGAAAATTTTTCGCTCCTTTGGGTGGGGACTTCATGCCAATACACCAGGAGATATTTATCTGGGATTGCAAGCTGGTTTCGATCCTAGTGAAATTGTTTATAGCGGCAGTAATTTGAATCAGGCTGAGATGATACAAGTCTTGAATTGGGGAGTTACAACTCTCAATTTTGATAGCCTCGCTCAATTACAGTTGTGCTGCGAAGTTTTGCCTAGACGCAGAGAGAAAAATATTCGGTTAGGTTTACGTCTCAATTTGCCGGAAATTACTGGAGATAGCCGCATTGGTGTGCGTCCAAAGGAATTTGGCGCTGCGATCGCTTTAACTGGTGAGGTGGGATTAAAGCTGAGTGGTTTACACTTCTATCGAGGTACGGGAACTAACGCCACAGCTGCTTTTACCCAAGTAATTGATACGGTAATCGCCACAGCCCAAAAGTTACCTGATTGGGAATATTTAGATTTTGGTGGTGGCTTTGGCTATCCTTATCACCACAACAAAACAGCCTTTGACTGGGAAATATTTGGGGCTGAGTTAACCGAGAGAATTACTCGTTTAGGACGGAAAATTGATTTGGTGATTGAACCGGGACGAAGTGCGATCGCCGGATGTGCAACTTTGCTTGCTCAAGTTGTCTCTGTAAAATGGCAAGGAGAAAAACAGATTGTCGGAGTTGATACTACCGTTGCTAATCTTTCAGTACCCTCAGTACACGGCGGCTACCGAGAAATTATCACTTGGAAACAAGCAGACAATCCATTCACAACTGATATTTGTGGTAACACCACATATTCACGAGATTATTTGGGGAAAAATTGCCAACTCCCGGCACTAGAAATTGGCGATATCGTTGCCATTTTAGATGTCGGTGCTTATGGTTATGCAATGTCGTCTCACTTTTTACATCGTCCCAAACCTGCGGAAGTATTGCTAGAAAATGACACACATCGCTTGATTCGCCAACGAGAAGACTACAGTGTTTTACTAACAAATCAGATGCTTGATAGTTCCCCCCTTTTTAAGGGAGGTTAGGGGGGATCAAGCCCAATCTCAACCGTATTGACTAACAATTAATAGCTAATATAAAACAACCATTATGAAGTGCATTAACTGCGGAACTGACAATAAACTAAAAGACCGGACAGCTAATCAAGGTCGGTGTATAAAATGCAATCATCTCTTTGCCTTTGAACCAACCAACATGGGTAATATTAAAATTACTGACCCTATGTTTGTGAAGGCGATCGCTGACATTTCTGCAAATAACACTCTATTTTTCACTCCAAAGCAACTTTTTTATCTATTAGATAATCGCATAAAAGCCAAGTCGGCTTCAAAATTTGGTTTGTTGTTTATATATTTATTTTTTAATATTTGGGCACCAGGATTCATAGGTGGTTTTGCTTCGTTATTGTTTGGCACTAATTCTTTCTTAATAGTATCCATTCTATTTAATACATGCTTCATATTATATTTGTACAAAAAATCTCTATCAAACAAAACAAACATTAAGTCCCGCCAAGAATATGCTAGATGCTTACAAATAATAGGATGTATAATTCTTGCTATAGGAACTTACGCTAGCTTAATGGTATACAACTCATTTATTTTATTTTTTATCGCCGTTATTCTAGGGATGTTGTCGATATACTTTGGAACTCGACAGCTTCGACGAACTAAATTTACACAGGAGTTTTTATTTTTTCAAAGTGATTTTCAAAGTTGGCTAAACCGCTGGCGGCAAATCAATGGTTCAATTCTCAAAATTCTTCCTTCACCAAAACAGGAAAATACACTAGCCATGATTAATCCTGACGTAACGGCTTACAGTTTTGATAGATTAGTCGTTTGTGATACTGCTAGTATTGCTCAACTATTAATTGCTAATAATTTTCACTTTGAAAATAACTGTGCAATTCTCAGCATTACTGGATATCCCCAAAGCATTTTTGACACCACAATGCAAATGCTGCGGCGCAATCCCGATTTGAAAGTCTATGCAATACATGATTGCAATCCACGAGGAATTGGTTTAGTTCATAATTTAAGAACCAATGCTAATTGGTTTCTTAATAGCGAGATTACGATTATTGATATTGGACTAATGCCACGTCAAATTATCGCTACTAAGCGCGGAATGTTCATTCAAACCTCTCCAGAGTCGGCACAAGCAGCTAAACAATTACCTGAAGAAGTTCGTCAAAGTTTATCTGCTGAAGAATTAGCATGGTTAGAATCTGGAAAGTTTGTTGAATTGGAATTTTTCACTCCCCAAAGAATAATTAAAGTTCTGCAAAAGGGTATTGCTGGCAGCCAAAATTTAGAAAGTGATGACAGCAGCTTGCTTTTAGTAGGCGATACAGGAAATGATATGTACGTTGTTCAAAGTTTTGGTTAGTATTCTCATTTCGGTTGTAGGGGTAATTCATGACTTGCCCCTACATAAATCAAGTGCAGTTTCACACAATTTTTTTAATTGATTTACAGATTAGATTTATTCAATTTGTTGGTTTAACCAAGCTTCTAAATCAGCAATAGCTGAGAAGTCTAACAAAGCCTCTCCTAACGCCTCCAATTGTTCAATAGATAATTCTTGAACTCGCTCAATAGTAGATGAATCAATCTCACCAAAACGGCGATTTAATTGACGTAGAATTAAACGTTGTTCACCTTGCTGATTTCCTTCTTGTATAGCTTGTTCCCTATCTTGTTGATAAAGTGGTTTTAATCGCATAATTAACTCCCGATCGTCTTCTTCTGAATTTTGATTAACTTGCAAGTTTTGCCGCAAGTTATAAAGTAATTCTAGCGTTGCTCTGCGAAATGGATGATTTGATGATAATGCTTCTAATTCATCTATTGCTTGTTTTTGCACTGTTCCTCGACCGAGAATTCTTAACCACAGAGTTTCTTGGGTACGCGGTAACTGGTGAATCGCAACGATCGCAGTCCGCAAATACTCTGCGATAAAATGTACTCCAGGTAGCCAATCTACCTTTTGAGTAGCACCGAATCCTGACAGCAGTGTTATTGATGCTGTTGGGGTAAGTATCCATAATTTGGGAAGTTCTAATTCTGGAATGGAAGTTTTATTGCGATTTGCTTGACGTTGTAATCCACCCCTTACTTCTAATAATTTTAACAGACAATCACAAATTTCTTCTTTTGATGCAGGGTTGCGGAAGGGTTCAAAAATTGCTGCTGTAGCGGCAAATCTTCCTAATAATCCTAGTGTTTCTAAATTTGTGCTTTGTTTTGTTAAAGGAGAAAATAAGACATCGATTTCTCGAACTTCTCCCGCCACACGGCTAGAACCTTGCACTTCTCCATAAGGTTTTAGTAATTCTTCCAAGTAGTCTTTTGCAAATTGGTCATGGATAAATCTAGTCATTCAACCAAAAAAATTTATTTAGCTAACGAATTGGCGATCGCCCCATTTACCTTTACCAAATGTATAATTTGTAATTTATCTGAAACCTCTTTCCATAAGCATTTGAGGTTCGACATTCTCAACATTAGCGATCGCTTCTAACTGAGAAATTCCAGCGATCGCATCAACAATCTTACCTGATTTAGCACGCAACCAAGCGGTATGAGGCGCATAAGAAAGGCTTTCTGCTACTTCATAACCTGCTCGATTAATTACCTCGCGTTGCGATTCCACATCAACGCCTTCAGCAAAGCGGATAAAAACCAGTCCAGTTGGTACTGCTAAGGAAGCATTGGATTCTAGTGTATAAACCGGACTCAATATACCCTGTTCTGATTGATTGGGTTCGCCTGAAAAAACTGCGTAGGCGTAGCCCGTCGTAGACATCGCACCGTCGTTAAATCGTAAAATTGCTCCTACTGCTACAGTGCTGGGTTGATTGTAATGTACTGCATAGTACCCAGGTTTACGAGTGTAAGATACAGCAGTGCGTAGGCTTACATCGCCACTAACGCGAATTTGTTCAGGATACTCAGAAAAGTAGTCTTTTTGAAATCTCACTTCACGAATCAGGGGTAAAGAATACGCCTGGAAAAAATACTCAGCCGGAAAATAAAACATCTTTCTCAAGTTCTAATGATGTTATAGCGTTTTCAGTGCTACGAAATACATTTTTTTCATCGTGATCCACAGTTATACGCCCCTACAGATAGTGAAGATTCTTAAAGCAACCTGATTTTGAATCCTCTCTTTTCTGGAAAGACTAATCGAAGGTTTGTATGAACTGAGATAGATTAAATTCTGTATCGTAATACACACATAACACATGAAATCATAAGCATCCATAAAGTAAACGTCAGCCTACGATGGGTACAGCAAGCTTTAAAAGTAAGGCATAATACGGTTTTCCAATACCCAATTTCCAATTTCAAAACATTTAGGAGACTAAACAATGGTTCAGGTTCGCTATGGTGGACAGAACGGCCAACAATATGAATTTGCTATCAGTAACGAACACGTTGTAGTGCGTACCGAAAGCCGCAGCACTATTGTTGGTGCAAGATCCTTTGAAGTCGCACCTGTATCACCCACAGCTCGTAGTATCCTCAATCAATTTGAGTTAAAAACACGGTTTCGGCAAGCGGGTGTAGAAATTTTGCAAGCGAAAGTTCCGAATCAGGGTGTTGCTTTGCGCGATCGCGCCCGTGAAATTCTCAACAATGAGTCCGAAGTCCAATTTGCCGGACGCGTCTTAATCGATCCAGTATCCCAACAACCTGTAGTTTACACTGAAAACATTTTTGTTAAATTTGATAGCGAAGAAGATTCAGGTATCTGCCAAGAGGTTTTAAGACGTTACAACTTAACAATTAAACGCCAACTTGAATACGCAAGAAATGCTTATTTTGTCAGTGCCCCTACAAATACTGGTATAGCCGTCTTTGACATCGCTGAGAGACTTCTAAATGAGGAATCAGTAGAACTGTGCCATCCCGAACTAGCGCGTGAGTCACGCCAACGTCAGGTTTTCCCGGAACAGTGGCACTTAAAGCAAACAACAATTGATGGTAAGACAATTAACGCCCATGCCAACGTTGAAGCAGCTTGGAAGTTGAGCAATGGCACTGGGACAATTATTGCAATTATCGACGATGGTATGGATCTCGATCATGAAGAGTTCCGTTCTTCTGGTAAGATTGTTGCCCCGCGTGATGTCACACGTAAAACAAACAATCCCAAACCGGGAAATGATAATAACCACGGTACATCTTGTGCAGGAGTAGCTTGTGCAAACGGTAACTTTGGGGCATCTGGTGTAGCACCGGGGGCAAAACTCATGCCAATTCGTTTAGCTTCAGCGTTGGGGTCGCAAGATGAAGCTGATGCCTTTATTTGGGCGGCTCAAAACGGTGCTGATGTTATTTCTTGTAGCTGGGGCCCAGCAGACGGTACTTGGTTTGAGCCAGACGATCCCGCACACAAGCAAAAAGTACCTTTGCCTGATTCCACCCGACTTGCTATAGACTTTGCAATCAATAAAGGACGCAATGGTAAGGGGTGTGTAATTTTATTTGCAGCTGGCAATGGTAACGAAAGCGTCGATAACGACGGCTACGCCAGCTACCAAAAGGTGATTGCAGTGGCAGCTTGTAACGACTACGGTACGAGAAGCGCTTACAGTGACTTTGGTCAGGCGGTTTGGTGCGCCTTCCCCAGCAACAATGGTGATATTTCTCAAACCACTGGAATTTGGACAACCGATCGCTCTGGTGTAGTTGGCTATAATTCCGGTAATCGAAATCTGGGTGAGGCTTTAGGCAACTATACGAACGAATTCGGCGGAACTTCGAGCGCTTGTCCAGGTGCAGCAGGTGTAGCAGCCTTGATTCTTGCCAGAAACCCAAATCTGCGTTGGGATGAAGTGCGAGACATTTTTAAACGCTCCTGCGATCGCATCGATCAAGCTGGAGGTAAATATGATGCCAATGGTCGCAGCCCTTTCTACGGTTACGGTCGAATCAATGCTCTGAAAGCTGTAGAATTGGCCAAGCCACCGCAAACATCACCCATCAGCAGGTTTCAAGCAGTGCAAGATGTGCCAATTAACGATCTACAAACATCAACATTATCGGTGGCGATCGCTAATACCACCCTCCTAAAATCCATCAAAGTTAATGTAGATATCGAGCATACTTATATTGGGGATCTTATAGTTACTCTTCTTCCTCCAGTGCAAACAGGCATACTTCCCATAAATCTGCACGATCGCCAGGGCGGAGCTACAGATAATATTAAAACAATTTATGACGAGGTAAACACCCCTAAACTTGCTGCCTTTAAAGGTAAAAGTCCCCAAGGAACCTGGACTTTGGAAGTTGCAGATAAAGCTGAAGGAGATACAGGAAAGATTCGCAGTTTGACTATTGAAATTGGATTTTAAGTAGGAGGGAAGGGTTTTTGGGTTTCCGCATAGATTCGGGAATCATAACTAATTAGCCAGACTTGATATTAACCCCCTTAATTCCCCCTTGTTAAGGCTACGGTGTACACACATCTTTATACACAATGCAAAACATAGTAAGATCCCCCTAAATCCCCCTTAAAAAGGGCAGGGCTGTTTCATTCCCTAAAAGATGTAAAATGACAAGCATCGAGGGAATGAAAACAATGGGTGCAAATCTGATTGAACAACTACAGCAAGTAAAAGATTTTCGAGTCAAAGATGGGCAAAGACATCGACTGTGGATAGTATTGCTGTTTGTGATTATGGGAACAATGAGCGGTTACGTAGGATATCGTGCATGGGGAGATTTTGTAAAACGCCATCGTCGCGTATTGATTGGTAAATTCAGAATTGAAAAATATGGCGTGCCTTCCTACTCGACGATCCGTCGGATACTAATAGGAGTAGACTTTGATATTCTTGCGAAAATATTCAATCAGTGGGCGGAAAACTACGTACACGTGGATACATCTGAGTGGTTTGGAATTGATGGTAAAAGTATCAAAGGAACTGTACAAGACTACAAAAGCGAGTATCAAAATTTTGTAAGTATCGTATCCGTATTTACTGAAAAAAGAGGGCTAGTCCTAAGTTTGAGCAAATTGGAGAACAAGCAAGGCAGTGAAATTAGCACAGTTCAAAATTTAATTACGCTATTAGATATTGAGGGTGTTGTTTTCAGTTTAGATGCTCTACATTGTCAAAAAAAACTTGTAAGCTAATTATTGATAGTGGCAATGACTATGTGATCGCTGTTAAAGCAAACCAAAAAAACTTGCATCGCCAAATTCAACATACTACGGATAATTCCAAGCCAACCAGTAGGCACATCGCAGCAGAAAGAACTCGAAACAGATTTACAACACGTACTGTAGAAGTTTTTCATGATTTAACGGGTATCAGCCAAGAATGGACTGGTTTAAAATCATTGATTAAGGTTGAAAGAATCGGTACTCGTGCTGGCATTGCATATCACCAAGTTGCATACTACATTAGTAGCCTAGTAAAATCTGCGGTTGATTTTGCCAAAGGTATTCGCGGACATTGGGGGATTGAGAATCGTCTTCATTGGGTTAAGGATGTGATTTTTAATGAAGATCATTCCACTATACGTAAGGGTAACGCCCCTGCAAATCTATCGGTACTCCGAACGATCGCACTCAATATTTTGCGCCGAAATGGTTATTCTTCTATCAGCTCAGCCCAGCGATTTACCTCTAATGATATTGACAAACTTTTATCCTTTGTGGAATGAAACAGCCCTGCTTTTTAAGGGGGGTTGGGGGGATCAAAAGCCTGTAGCGCAACTCTAGAATACTTGTGTGTACACGGTAGCCAATACATACGGGGAGGGTTAGGG
>JADEXV010000058.1 GCA_015206945.1 Nostocales cyanobacterium LEGE 12452
TTGTCCGGCAAATGTTCTTAATTCTCGATGTAGACTATCTCTTTGGCTATGGTTTTCTATGACTTGATTTTGCAGCTTTTGTGATTCAGCATATAATAAATTATGATGTTGTTCAATTTGATTTATTTCTCTGACAACGCGAGCTTTTAATTCCTCCATATCTTTAATTCGCTTGCGCAGAGAACCTAAAACAAACATTTCATAATTTCTGCGTCGCTTGTCTATGAATAATGCTGTTGTATGGATAGTAACGGCAGTAATTACACCTGTGAGAAAGGCTTTATTAAAATCCCAGCTTGGGACAAGGCTAAGACCAAAACTCACACTAAAGGCAACTATCACTAGTATAAATCGATTGCTGATCGTTACTGATTGCATATTGCTGGTTTTTAGCGTAGTTAAATTATCTGAATAAGTGGTTCTCATACTAATTTATAATTCGTAATTCGTAATTAAACAGCACATATACATAAAATACTTAATTTAAGTGGTTTGTAATTCATTGTTCTGTTTGGTTAGTCAATATATTTATCCCATATTTGTTATCATAATTTTTATAAAATATCTAATTTTAGTTAATGTTGCATAACATTGTTCTGGAACTTACAAAAAAGCGCAATCATTAATGAAACAATTTTAATGTTAAGTGTTGGATATGTTTTGATCTGCATGAAAAAGTGTTAAATCTGCTTTTAAAAAATCAACAAACTGCCGTGCTGTACGTCCAGAACGACCATTATGACGAGTTGCCCATTGTAATGCCTGAAATTCTAAATCTTCTTGGGTAATATTAATTTCAGCTTGTGTCACTAGATGTTGTACAATTTTTAAATAAGTTTTCTGATTGGCTGGTTCAAAAGTCAAGGTTAAACCAAAGCGATCGCTAAACGAAAGCTTCTCCTGCATCGTATCCCAGGCATGGATTTCCTCGTTATCCTTGGGGGTAGGTCTATCCACAAAAAACTCCCGAATCAGGTGGCGGCGATTGGAGGTAGCGTACACAACTACATTTTGCGGCCGCGCCGTTAAATTACCTTCTAAAACTACCTTGAGAGCTTTAAAGGCATCATCATCTTCTTCAAATGAAAGGTCATCGACAAAGATAATAAATTTTTGTGACACACCCCGTAAATGTTCCACAATTTCTGGTAAGTCTTTTAAATCAGATTTTGCCACTTCCAATAAACGGAGGCTGCGATTACTATATTCATTCAACAAAGATTTCACTAAAGAAGATTTGCCAGAACCGCGACTACCGTAAAGTAGTACATGCAGTGCCATCTCTCCTGATAATAAAAACTCAGTATTTTTCAGCAAAGCATCTTTTTGAGATTCGTAACCGACAAGCGCACTCAGTTTAACCGGGTCAGAATACCTAATACCGATAAACTGCCCAGATTGCCAGCGTAAAGCGCGATATTCTGCAAATAAACCAGAGCCACATTGCCGATAATAAGCTGCTAAATCTTCTACAGCATCACCCCAATTATCTAACTCTTGTAGATATGTAGTGAATTTTGTCTCTACTCCTAGCAATTCTTGCTCTTTATACCACACTACTGGTGAAATCGGCATGTGAGCTACGCTTTGTACCCACTCGCTTAAAGAAGCGCTGCTACACTCATATAGACTTTGCAATACTTGTAAATCATGCTGAACTGCTGTTACTAAAGCTGGAGGCAAATCTTCAAATTCTCGCACTCCCGCCAACCTTGTAAAAGGATTGTCAGAGAAGAGAATTTGAGTAATTAAATAGTCTTCCCAGTTTTGATTTCTAGCAGCCAAAGCGTGAAAGTAACTGCCGTAGGCTTGGAGACAACCCCGTGCATCGGCTTCTGTGTAACGTATAGCTTGCAACAGTTCCAGAAATGCCATCCCCACTTCACCTTGCACAACAGATTGGTACAGTAAAAGTGAGGCTGCTTGGCGCTGGAGATATTGAACCCTTGTATATGAGGAAGTAATTGCCATTGGTCTCGCTAGATTATCCATCAATGAACTCTGTGGTATAGCTAAATAGCTATGGTAAATTGTCTGCTGACCCTGGCAGTAAAGTCAAAGTCTACATAGGTTTTAACAATGAATTTAGGTATAGTTGCTGCTTTTGCCTACGGCATATTAGCGATAGTGGGTGGCATTATTGGCTACATTCAAGCTAGAAGTAGAGTTTCACTCTTAAGTGGTAGCATTAGCGGGTTATTACTAATACTTGCCGCTTACTTTCAACTCCAAGGACAAACTTGGGGTGCGATTTTAGCAGTCTTGGTTACTGCTGTTTTAGTAGTTGTCTTTGCATTTAGACTGGCAAAAACACGCAAGTTTATGCCTGCGGGACTAATGACAATTTTGGGTATGCTGGCATTGGCGGTGATGGTGAATCAATTTGTGGCTTTAAGGTAGCATTAGTCTCTCAGCAATAACCACCCTCCTGTATTCTTGGTATGGCATGACTTTCCCTGCTTTGAATTATATTAGTACATTTATATTACTGTGACTTGTTACCCTTATCTTTGAAAAATGCCCTGTTTCAAGCTTGACAAAAGTACACTTACATAAGATGCGCTCATGTAGGCTTTGTTTGCGATCGCCCATAGTCATCTACAATTTGTAAGTGATGAAAATAACGTGATAACAAGCTTTCCAGACATCAATTCTGAAAATTAAATCAAAAAATAATTACTAATTGCTAAAAAACTCCGGTTTTTTTGGCTTTGTGATGATAAATAAAAGTAATAGTGTTGAATGTCATGCTTCGTATCGCGAAGGATTACTCAAATTCTTCGCTGCTTTGAGGATGACTACTGAACATCAAACAACATCTGCTACCAATCAGTTTTTTTGCTGGGGATGCTTCTTTGCGACAAAAAAAGGCTCTACCAGAAAACTTACTCTAGATGTATCTAAGTAACTATGCTGATAAAGTGTAAAGATGTCACGGTATCTGGGAGCCAATTTTAAAGGAATTGCAAAGGAATTGGTGCCATTTTGGCAGGTTTTACTCTCAAATATGAGATATTAGTAGATTGTAGAAATCTTTATTGTTATTCACATCTCTCTTCTTGCATTAGTTCCTATCTACTGAAAACTCTTAAGACCAACAAATTTGACACGATAAGTTTAAGTAATTTAATGAGGTAGGAAATAATACATGGTATTATCACTGTCTTCTCATAACGTTATCCAGTATCTGCAAGACGCGGGTCTGTGTAGCTCAGAAGATGGCCCATCAGACAAATCTGAGTTGCCAGGAAGTAGTCAGAACAATTTCAATTTACTAGTGACTTTAGCAGATAATCGCCAACTGCTCATTAAACAAGAACGTAACGCTAACAACAATGACGGCGCGCCTCATGAATTGTTTCAGGAGTGGCTGTTTCACCAGTTGCTACAACAGTTTCCAGTTCTAGGTAATACTTCAGCGATCGCGCCATTGGTAGTGCATTTTGACGAAGAAAATTCGATTCTTGTCCGTAGCTACTTGAATGAATATCAAGAGCTTGCGACATTGTACCACAACAATGAGATTTTTCCACAAGAAATTGCCTCTGCCATCGGCACAACTTTGGCGGGACTGCATCGCGCTACCTACAACCGCCGAGAATATCGGGATTTTATGGCAACTGCTCCCCAAGGAGAGTTTCGCTACGGGTTTTACAATCCAGCGCAAGGGGTAGGGTCGATTGGTCCAGAGATTTTTGGGACTGTTACCACGGATGCACTAAAATTCTATGTTCTCTATCAACAATACGAGAGTTTGGAATCTGCGATCGCAGATTTAGCATATAGCTGGAATCCTTGCTGCTTAACTCACAACGACCTGAAATTGAACAACATTTTGGTTCATTCCAGGTGGGAGCAATTAGACAATTGTCTTATACGACTAATTGACTGGGAAGCATGTTCTTGGGGAGACCCAGCCTTTGATTTAGGAACTTTACTGGCAAGCTATTTAGGAATTTGGCTTAAGAGTCTGGTAGTAGACCCCACCATTGAGTTAGAAGAATCTCTACATTTGGCGTTAACACCGTTAGAGATTTTACAACCTTCAATTATTGCCTTAATTAGGGCTTATATAAATGCCTTCCCGATGATTTTGGAATACCGCAGTGACTTTATTTCGCGCGTTATCCAGTTTGCGGGGCTGGCACTAATTCATCAAATTCAGGAGATGATTACGTGCTGGAAACACTTTAATAATGTTGAACTGTGTATGCTGCAAGTAGCTAAAAGTTTACTTGTAGTGCCAGAGCAAGCTGTACTTACCATTTTCGGGATGTCAGAGTCAGAAATATTGAATACTGTGGCAAAGATTCATAAATTTCCTCAGCCTGTAAAGGAGCAGCAGTTACTTCAGATTTATTACGAGAAAACTCGGCTGCGTGGTTGTTAGTAATAGGAAGTAGAACAATTTAAAAAGAACACACAATCCTGAATTCTATTTTGTTAAAGTTTGGTTTCTGAATGGATTAATGCTAAATTCCTCTATCAATCAATCGCTAAATTCTCTATTTGATATTGCTCAGAATATCCAGATTGAGTCTAATTTTTGTATTTACCATCCCAATTATCAACCCTTTGCTCTGCCCGCTAAAATAGCCGATAGATTTCAGCAAAATTCTGTAGATTTACAACAGAAGTATCTCACTCTCCTGCTGCGAAATTTCCTCTATGGAATCTATTACAATGGGTCCCTGCAAAGTACTTTGGCAGTCAATACTGATAATACTAATCAACCACAAAAGCATAATTTAGCAGATAATTCTATTTTGGAGATTGACTGGGACTTTTACGAACAACTGCACGCCAGTAATCACGGCATAGGTTACTTTGACCCTCGATGGCAGGTGTTGCGGAAAGAACCTGATGGGACTATGGCT
Source organism: Nostocales cyanobacterium LEGE 12452 (assembly GCA_015206945.1). Taxonomy (GTDB): domain Bacteria; phylum Cyanobacteriota; class Cyanobacteriia; order Cyanobacteriales; family Nostocaceae; genus Nostoc. The sequence continues at coordinate 4,878 of JADEXV010000058.1, forward strand.
GTGACTAAAGGCGGTTTAACACTTTATGTTGAGCCAGATTGCCATCTAGAATCCAGTAAGAAATCTACCAAAGTGGGTGACATGGTAGCAATCTGGATGCCCAAAAATCGACTGCAAAATGGCTGTTACTTAGCAGTTAGCAATGTTGGACAAGAACGGCAAAGCAACCCAGACGCCGATTTAGGAGCAGGGCGAATCTACTTTAACTTTACGGCATCTGGTGCGATCGCTCTCATGGAAAGCTTGACGCTGCAACTAAATGCAGCCTCGATTCCCTTTAGCTTTCAGGTTCTTCACAATCCCAGTGCATACGGACGCTATGATTCGGGGCTACTTTACTTTGAACTCCCCGATTATCCAGCGATCCGCACAATCCTTCAGACTGTTTATATCGAAAATCAATCCCATTTCCAGCCCGAAATTCCTTTGTTTACCAAATTTTTAGCTCCAGGGTTAGGTTTAGCTGAGGAACCAACCCAAAAATTTGCGGCACAAGAAAGTTTTGGGATGAACCGTTGCCAAATCGTTGCAAATGCTTTGTTGGAAGCTTGGCAAAAAGGTAAAAATGCGATGGAGGAACGGATGAGGGTTATTGACCAACACTTTGCGCGGCATCTAATAGATTTGCAGCGTCCTTATCTGAACCCTAGTTCTGAGGATATATATAAGCCGTTAAATTGATGGGGAGTGAGGAAAGAGGCAGGGGAGCAGGGGAGAAGTTGCAAGTAAGTTTTTCCCCTCTGCTCCTCTGCCCCTTTGCCCCTCTGCCTCTTCTCCATGCCCAATTCAAAATTCCACAATAACTGGCACATGGTCGCTAGGTTGAGTTAACTTTCTCGGCGCGACATCAATAATGCAACTTGTAGCACGCTCATACAGGATGGGCGTAAGATAGTGATGGTCAATTCGCCAACCTAAGTTACGACGGAAGGCGGCAGAGCGATAATCCCACCAGCTATAATTTCCACCTTCTGTAGTGAATTTGCGAAAAGCATCGGCAAATCCCAATTTCAGAATATCCCGTAAGGCTTGGCGCTCTGTTTCTGTTGCCATAATGTGATTTTCTGTACTCACTTGCTCGTGAATATCCTTATCTTCCAAGGCGATATTGAAGTCGCCGCATACACAAATTGCGGATTGTGACAGCACCAGCAATCGCAAATACTCGTGTAGCGCTGTCAACCAGCGCAGTTTGTATTCGTATTTCTCTGTTCCTACCGCTGCGCCATTAGGAACATATAAGTTTACAATCCGCACACCATCAATTACACCTGTAATCACGCGCTTTTGCTCATCCCATTCGTGGTGTAAATCTGGCAAAATTGCCCTAAACCCGCTACTAACATTTACGAGTGGCTGGCGGCTAATCAGGGCTACACCATTATAGGATTTTTGTCCTGACATATAAAGGTTATACCCTAACTCCTCAAAAGGCGATCGCGGAAATTCAGCATCCACAACTTTGGTTTCTTGCAAGCAGAGAACATCAACGGGATTTAGGGTTAACCAATCGATAACCTGTTCAAGGCGAGTGCGAATTGAGTTGACGTTCCAAGTAGCGATTTTCATTAGTTAATTATCAGAATTTTTGTAAATTACTAATTACAAATTATGTAATTATTGTACAATTACTTAATATTTATATTTTCTGTTATCTTTCCCAATTACCTTTAAATGAAGCTTTAATGGCTTGATCCCATTGAATATTTTAGTATTGTCAGCTACAAAACATTCAATTTTGTAAGTTCTGCTACAAAACATTCTACCTCTTTATGATCCCCAAGACAGATGCAACAAATAATAGATTAGCTGTACGTTTAGAAGTGTAGCTCAGAGTTGACTTTTGCCGATAGTCAGTTAGATTTGTTGGTAGAAAATTTGCGGTACGGTTAACCGTTATTGCGCTTTTGATAGCCTGTTAGGTTAATTTAAATGTCAAAAGAGTAAGTAGAAATGCTCTTTACTCATAAAATAATGATCTAGCTGATTATTGAGGACAATTTCATAGACTGAACCAGAAAAACTTATGAAAATCGCTCAGGTTGCCCCCTTATGGGAAAGGGTTCCACCTCCTAATTATGGAGGAATAGAACTGGTAGTGAGTCGCTTGACTGATGAACTTGTTCGTCGCGGTCATGAGGTAACTTTATTTGCCTCTGGTGATTCTCAAACTTTGGCTCATTTAGAAGCAGTTTATCCACGTGCATTACGCTTAGACCCAAATGTGAAAGAGTATGCAGTGTACGAAATGCTAGAACTAAGTCAAGTTTACCAGTATGCAGACCAATTCGATATTATCCATTCTCATGTAGGGATTTCGGCATTACCTTTAGCGAGTTTGATAACAGTAACTCCTACAGTCCACACCCTGCACAATAATTTTACAACTGATAACCGTCACGCATTTAGCTACTACCAAAAGCAACCATACATCAGCATTAGCAATTCGCAGCGTCAAATCGATCTCAATTATGTTGGCACGGTTTATAACGGAATTGAGCTAGCAGATTACCCATTTGTAGCCCAACCTTTACAACCTCAGTATTTAGCGTTTTTAGGCCGTTTTTCGCCAGATAAAGGTCCGCACCATGCGATCGCCATTGCTAAAGAAAGTGGTTGGCGCTTGAAGATGGCAGGAAAGGTTGATGCAGTACACTCTGAGTTTTTTGAACAAGAGATTGTCCCTCAGATAGATGGTCAGCAAATTGAATATCTCGGTGAAATTAACCACACTGAAAAAACTGAACTTCTGGGTAATGCCGCGGTAACTCTTTTCCCCATTAACTGGCAAGAACCTTTTGGCTTAGTAATGATTGAATCAATGGCAACTGGTACGCCAGTAATTGCCATGAATTTCGGCTCCGTACCTGAAGTTATTGCCCACGGTAAAACAGGTTTTATCTGCAATAGCTACGCAGAAATGGCGGCAATGATTCCACCAGCTTTGGAACTCAATCGTCAAACCTGTCGAAAACACGTAGAAAATAACTTTAGCGTTAGCCACATGGTTAACGGATATGAAGCTGTTTACAGACAAATTATTAAAGACCGCATAGAATCGAATGGCCGCATTCATGCAGCTAACATTCAGTTTTAATCAACTGCTTTTTTGACTTAGTTTAAAACAACAATTTTTTTAAGGAGGACATTGGTATGAGTACGAGAGCCAACACTTGCCCATGCTGCGGTGGTTCCCTCCTGCGTCATGCCCGTCATGGTGAACTATATTGGTTTTGCCTGTCGTGCCGACAAGAAGTACCGCTGTTAACTGCTACTCGCTTACCTAATGTGGAAACCCGGAACACTGGTGTGGTTCCTCAGCCAGCGGTGAATACCTAATTTTTCAATAATATATAAAACCTACTAAAAATCAATACTGATTTAGTTTAAACCTATCAATAAGCCTCAACTGATAAAATCGGATGGAGCTAATTAATAGGTTTAATGTTTTGTTAGCAGCGTTACTTCATGGTCAAGAAGATTTACGTCTAGAGGAAGTTTCTGACCCCACCCCGGCGGCTGGTGAGGTTGTAATCCAAGTAGGGGCAGCAACAACTTGTGGTACAGATTTGAAAGTATGGCGGCGTGGTGGTCATGCCAGAATGCTGATACCGCCAACCCTGTTTGGTCACGAAGCGGCTGGGCAAATTGTTGCTTTGGGTGTAGGGGTGACAAATTGGCAAGTAGGCGATCGCATCGTCGCTAATAATTCTGCCCCATGCATGAAATGCTTTTTTTGTCAACGCCAAGAATATTCTTTATGTCCAAATTTGACCTGGAATAATGGTACTTTTGCCCAATACTTAAAAATTCCCGCACCAATAGTAGAGCATAATATGTTGCAGATTCCCGATGAGTTGCCGTGGGAATTGGCAGCCATGACGGAACCTTTAGCTTGTGTGTTGCATGGTGTAGCGCGTTCTAATATTAAGCCCAAAGATAAAGTAGTCGTATTGGGAGATGGGGCGATCGGGCTGATGTTTGTCGCGGCGTTGAGTGAGAAAGCTGATATTTTGCTGTGGGGAGGTAATAAGCACAGACTAGAAATTGGTCAGAAATTGGGTGCAGCCCAGACCTTTAATTATCATCAAATTCCAGAGATTCCCAGTGTAGTGAAAGAACTTACCCAAGGATGGGGTGCAGATGTAGTAATTGAAGCCACTGGTGTCCCAAGTGTTTGGGAAACTGCGATCGCCTGTGCCCGTCCTGGTGCAACAGTCAACTTATTCGGTGGATGTCCACGGGATACTAGCATTACTGTGAATACAGAACAGCTACACTATAGCGAACTTACTCTCAAAGGCGTGTTTCATAATACACCAGAGTATGTGCGGGAGGCGCTTGCACTGATAGCTAGTCGTAAAATTCCCTTTGAGTTACTTATTAGCGAACAACGACCATTAAAAGATTTAGAACAGGTGTTTTCTGATATGAAGGCGCGTAAAGTAATAAAGGTGGCAATGATTCCTTAGTATTTTGGCAACCAATTCATAGGGCACACTACAATGACTATAGCACCACAGACTTAGGGCTAAAGCACTATGACTCCTCAAGTCATTACCCCAGTATTGATGATTGAACCCTCATCATGGCTCCGCTCTGGCATTACCATTGAGAAAGTTGATAATGTTAACCTTGCTAAGTTCACAGATGAGTTACATACTCGTCTAGAAGAATTGCTTGAGAAACGAAAATCTGGATTGCTGACTCCTGAAGAAGAAGCAGAATATGCTGGAATTGCTGAACTGGAGCGCATTCTAACTTTTGTTAACGCTAAACTGATTGCTAGTCGTGCGTGTTAAAGATGGCACTCGGCAGTTTGTGCGCGAAAGAGCTAAATATCTGTGTGAATATTGCCACTCTCCAGAACGCTCAAGTTCAGATCGCTTCACAATTGATCATCTCATTCCACAATCATTAGGTGGCTCAGATGCAGATGACAACTTAGCTCTAGCTTGTCGTCGCTGTAATGAGCGTCGTTACAACTTCACAACTGGTGTTGATCCTCAAACTCAGCAAGAAGTCGCCTTATTCAATCCTCGTCAGCAAGGGTGGGTAGATCACTTCATCTGGACAGGCGATGGACTAAAGATCGTTGGCAAAAGTGCTACAGGTAGAGCAACTTGTCATCGACTAGATATCAATGATGAATTTCACAACCAAGGATTTATCCAAGAATCTAGGCAGTTATGGATACAAGGAGGGTGGCACCCACCTGTAGACGATCCTCGTCTTTGATGCCTGAACTAGCGATATCTATAGCTGCCAACATCGTGCAACAAGAATAAAAAATGCTAGATAATAGTTAGCTTTTATTTGCTCTAATACATCACCTTACAGAGTTATCACAGCAAGAGCTAGGAAGAATTTTTCTGCTTCTTATAGTTTAATTGAGCGATCGCTATAATTGCATCTCTACCAAATAATAACTAAATCCTTATGGCAAAGACTATTTCAATTACTGATTCTCTAGTTCCTAATCCCGTGCCTAAATCAACAATTATTCGTTTGGAGAATATTTTTAAAATATATGGCAGTGGCGAAACTGAAGTCAAAGCACTTAACGATGTGAATTTGACTATTCACGAGGGCGAATATTGTTCAATTATGGGGCCTTCTGGTTCAGGTAAATCCACAGCTATGAATATTATCGGCTGTCTAGACCGACCCACAGGCGGACATTATTACTTAGATAATATTGATGTAGCCCAAATGGATGATAAATCCTTGGCACACATCCGTAATAAAAAGCTGGGCTTTGTGTTCCAACAATTTCATTTATTACCTCAACTCACAGCATTAGAAAATGTGATGCTACCAATGGTTTATGCTAGTGTGAGTCCGAAAGAAAGAAGCGATCGCGCCACGGAAGCACTGACGCGAGTAGGTTTAGCAAATCGCCTTAACAACAAACCAACTCAACTATCTGGTGGACAACAACAAAGAGTAGCGATCGCCCGCGCGATCGTCAATCGTCCCGTGGTACTCCTCGCTGATGAACCCACAGGCGCACTTGATTCGCGCACAACCCAAGAAGTCTTAGATATTTTTGGCGAACTCAATGCCAGTGGAATCACAGTTGTGATGGTGACACATGAACCAGAAGTCGCCCGTCAAACCCAGCGCATCGTTTGGTTTCGTGATGGTCAAGTAGTACACTCCAACCTCACCCCAGCCGACTTGAGTCAGTTGGCTGTATCGTAGTTTGTTAAAGTCCGCGGAGGCGGACTTTAGTTTGTGTAACCGCGACTTCTAATCGCCAAGGCTGATTACAAACTTGACGTTTTTCCAGTTTCTGCTTGCGTTGCGATCGGTTTAACATCGGTGTAACCCACTTCACCAGCTATTGTCCGAAACACTGACATTTGCTCTTCAAAATCTAGTCCTTCAATTTCGGAAAGTAGATCTTTAATTGCCTTACTTGCCTGGTAGCTAGCTGGCATTCCCACCACTGTATCTCCCATAGCTACCGCCCAAGCATACCAAACTAGCAGTTGGTTATTTTCTTTTATCGCCCCATAAGCACGAGAATATTCTGTGTCTTTGCGGTTAACGATATCCCGCATAATTTCTAGTTGCTGCTCATCGGATAATTTAAAATAATCTCCTAGCAGAAGTGGTGCTAACTCTGGTTCTGCCGCAGCTGGCGCAGCTGGTGTGATCGAATCACCCATTTTTTCATAAACAAAATAGAACCAGGCTAATTTGGCATCAGTATCTAAGGCGTTAAACTTATCCACCAATTCTTGAGTTTCATTGCTCTGAGCTTGAGAAATAGTTTTGTCGTAACTTGCAGTCATTATTGTTTGTTTCCAAAATAATTTAATAGGCAAACTAATTGTTAGCAGAGTTCGACAATCAGATTCTACTATCGATAGAAAGAGTTAAATTTATTTAAAATTGCAGCTTTAATCTACCTTTTAATAGAGGTACAAGTCTCTCTATAGGAAGCAAGAAAGTAACCAATTGCTTTGCTATGATTGCCCAAGTAAGCAATAAAAAATTTACCTAAAGGTTTTAATTATGCCCGATCAAGAAGTAAAGCCCAATTTAAATGAAGCTTCCACCCAGGATGCACAATTAGCTGCCGAAAGCATAGCTAGTGGTGAAGAAAAAGCGCCAACGGTGGATTTTGATGCTGATTATGCAGCTGCACAAAAATTCAGTGTGAGTGAAGTCGATCGCACAGGTAAAGGTGAAGCAGCAGCCGAAGCAGCTACTGCACCTAATCAGAAAACCTCTAAGCCACAAGAGACAAAACCTCAAACACAGTCAACTGGCAATCCCGATGATTTTATGGAGTCAGCAAAGGAAGTTGGGAATTCTCAGACTGGGGGTGCAGCTAATGTCAGTGATGATTTAGTAAAACAAGCTTTAGAAAAGGGTGAACGGAAAAATTAATTTTTCCTGATATATTGCTATTTTGTCAGATGGGCAATGTCACCAATATGAAAATTGAGGTTCTCGGTATTAGTAGATATTGCCCACTCTACTGTTTTGAACGATTGTTCATCCGCTTTTGATTATTAATTAACGACTGTTCATCACTCCTAGTAGTTCACTGGGTTGCTGAATTAAATAATCTGGATTTTGCTTGGCTAGTACTTCCGGTGAGTTAAACCCCCAAGTCACTGCAATGACTTGGATATTTGCTTTTTTTGATGCTTCTATATCTCTGGTTTCATCTCCAACATAAATAACTTCTTGAGGTTTGAGTTGCTTTTGCCTCAAGACATTATTTATAATAGTTGTTTTGCCAAAAATTGTAATTCCTGAGTAGATAAAGTCAAATAGGTGATTTAAATCATTGATTGTAAGGAATTGCGTAACATTTTCTTTAGAATTAGAAGTGATAATACCCAGTTTATATCCTTGATTTTGGAGTTCTGTTAATGCTTCCTTAATACCCAGAATTGGCTTTAATTCTGGGATTTTGTTTTTTAATTCCCCTTTAACTTTTTTAACAAGAAAAGGGATCTGAAATAGAGAAACTCCTGAGTACTTAATAATTTCCCTAGATGTTAAGTTCTTGAGGAAGGCTAATTGTTCTGGGCTTATTTGTCTATAACCAAAGTCTCCAGCTAAACGATTAGCAATACTTACAAGGGCATCTACTGTATCAGCAATTGTGCCATCAAAATCAAAAATAATTACTTTCTGGGTCATTCTTCTGCCTGGATGCGTCAAGATTAGCTAGGGCGTTGCGTCGTAACATTTCTGGCTTAATCCGCCGCAAGGCAGATGCTGGAAATCGTTTATCCCACTCCCGATCTGAGATTTGGGCTAATTCTAGCAGGTGGGGAGCAATATTCACTGGATTTGGCTGAAACTCTTCAATATCAGTTGTTTGGGCAAAACGTTGATTCCAAGGACAAACATCTTGGCAAATATCGCAACCAGCAACCCAGCCTTGCAAATTAGATGCGATCGCCTCTGGCAATTCCTTGTCACGATTTTCAATGGTATGATAAGCAATGCAGCGATTAGCGTCGACGACAAAGGGCTGAGTAATTGCACCTGTGGGACAAGCCTGAAGACAACGAGTACAGCTACCGCAGTGTTCTGTGTGTGGGCGATCGCTCTCTAATTCTAAATTGGTCAACACTTCTCCCAAAAATACCCAAGAGCCATATTCCCGTGTAATCACATTACCATTCTTGGCAATCCAACCAATTCCGGCATGTTGAGCCAACACTTTATCTTGCACGGGGCCGGTATCTGCATAATAAAGAGCTAACACGCCTGGATCGAGTGATTTTAGCCATATAGATAGCTGCTTGAGTTTTCCATGCATCACCTTGTGATAATCCCTTCCCCAACCATAACGGGAAATTTTGGCGTATTCCTCACTTTCAGGACGTTGATGTGGTGTGTAGTAATTCAGCGCTACACACACTAGCGATCGCACCTCTGGCATCACTAAGCGGATATCCTGACGTTTTGGATTCGCCATCCATTTCATATCAGCGTGATAACCGAGTTCAATCCATGCTTGCAACCTCTGCGCTTCTGTGGCATTTACCCGATCTACAGCAGTAATTCCAACTTTGTGAAAGCCCAACTCACTGGCTTTTTCTTTCACCAGACTGCTGCTCGTTACAGAATAATGATTCATTTTTTTTATCTGGATTTTGCCCAAATAAAGGCGCTCTAATTATATATGATGTAGTCAATACCTTTAATTAAGATTTGTTAAATGCCCAATATATAGCCTGTCTTAAACTGCTACGCGGTTCAAGACTTCCATCGTTAGAAAGATTTATTAATATATAGCAATCTATCTCAATAGCAGCTTTTTTTTTACTTATTTTTGTATTGAAATTAATATTCAGACAGCATAATACAGGTAATTTTATGACCTCTACTGAATTTATATCGCCAACGCAGTTTAAAGAAGAATTCCAGATTAAAGGAATTACAGAATCAAGCGTTCTGCGTTATTTTGAAACCTTAAATGCAGGAGAATTTGAGGCAACTTCTGCCTTATTTGCGATAGATGGTGTGATGCGTCCGCCATTTGAATCTGATATTGTGGGGATAGATGCGATCGCAGCCTACTTAAAACAAGAAGGCCAAAACATTAAAGCTTACCCCAACACAGGAATAGCCGATACTTTAGAAAATGGAGATATCCAAGTCCAGGTAACAGGCAAAGCACAAACTTCGTGGTGTAGTGTCAATGTCTTGTGGTTATTTATTCTCAACCAACAACGGCAAATTTCCTATACTAGAATCAAACTTTTAGCTTCCCCCCAAGAGCTACTTTCTTTACGTCGTGAAAAGTAAATAGCAAATAACTACAAAGGGCAAAATTTTAAACCAATATTTTTCACCTACTCACACAGGATTCATGGTTTTATTCTGACTCCTGAATTCTGAATTCTGACTCATCAATAGCATGACTTGAGAAATAGTAACTTTTGTTTATTGGACTAATTCTGGTAAAGTAGCTTCTAACTTCAGACAGTTAGCACCATCAACCTGCAACTTATAATCTACTTTATCCATGAGACGATTCATAATCAGCCAACCATAACCACCTTCTTGCTTTTCCATCGGATTTGGAGCGTAGTAGTTAGACATGTCAAAACCTTCACCGTAGTCCCAAATTTCTAGGGCAAAATCCCGGTCTTTTACTTCTAAACGTAGTAAGATGGGCAAATTTGGTTGGTCTTTATGGGCATGACGGACTGCATTAGAATAGGCTTCCACTAAAGCCAGTCTCAAACGACTTGATTGCCGTGACCAATCCACAGATTCTCCTAGCTGAATTTTCAAACATCCCAACAACCAGTTTTCAACAATATTCAGAAAATTCAAGTCGCTTGGTACATGAAGCTCACTTTTCATGACTTACAAAATCTCCAGTGAAAGTATAGTTTGATCGTCTTCTTGAACGTGATTATCTGCCTGGATGCGAGCTAGCAAATGGTTAAGAGAAAGTGGTTGTTGCTCTTGTTGTAAGAGTTGCCAAAGACCATCTTGATTCAACATCGAACGGTTCACTGACTCAACCCCAGCCTCAGTTTTTACTGTTGAATCAGGATTATTTGATACCATTGCTTCTGTAATCCCATCGCTGGCTAGTAACAATGTGTCTCCAGCAGCGAGAACCAAGCGACCAGACTGTGCCTGCCACTTAGGCAAAATCCCCAAAGGAACGCTGCGAACTTTCAGGTAATTGGGATTTTCGGCTAAAGCACCTTGGCGTGACCATAATATTGGGTAAATATGACCGGCATTAGTGTAGACCAGTTCTTTAGTACTAGGGGTATAACAAGCTAACACAAGAGTGACAAAATAATTGTTGCTAATTAAATCTTCACTGAGAGCGTGGTTAAGGTTCTGCATGACCACATTCGGCTCTGCTGGTGTCTCTTGAGATAATTCTCGGCGCAAAACTGAAATAATACTAGCCATAAATAAAGCTGCTGGGACGCCCTTGCCAGAAACGTCACCCACTGCCAACCACAAGTCGCCTTTAGGATGGACAAAAACTTCAAAAAAATCGCCTCCTACTTCTCGCGCCGGATAGCAGCAAGCTTGTACCTTTACACCTTTAATGTCAGGTAAACTTTGGCGTAACAGGTTGTATTGAATTTGGCGAGCTACCTCTAACTCAGTGTGAATCTGCTGTTGCTTTTCTTGGAGGCGTTGGTAGAGTTTTGCTTGAGAGAGGGCTAAGGCTGCTTGTTCGGCAACACCTGCAATTAGTTGGATGTCTTCGTCTTCCCAAGGGCGATCGCGTCCCCATTGGTGGAGGGTCAACACAGCCAATAAATGCTGATGGTAGCTAAGTGGCACAACTAGGTGGTGACTAGGATTACCTTCATATATATCTTGAGCGAGTTGATAATGACGGGTTTCCAGCACTTTTTCGATTAAAACACTGGAGTCGAAGAAGGAATCTAATACATCAGATTTCGGATCGTGGTAGAAAAACTCGTCTTGTGTAAGGCGATCGCCCTCTACCGGTTTGAGCAAGCAACTGCTAGCTTCAAATGTTTCTCCAATAGTTGCGACAATTTTTTGCAGCATACTATCGTAGTCTAAAGATTCCCGAATTGCTGTTGTTACCGCATTAAACAAAGATTCTCGCCGTAGGGCGCGACGCAACTCTTGGGTGCGCTTCTTAACTAGGCGATATGTATCAGTAGCTTGCTCAACTAAGCTTCTCAGCCGTTCTGGATTCCAGGGTTTGGTAATGTACTTGAATACTTGACCGGAGTTAATCGCATCTACTAAATCTTCGACATCAGTAAAACCAGTTAACAAAATCCGAATCGTGTCTGGAAAGCGCTCTACGGTGCGACTAAAAAATTCAGTCCCATTCATTTCTGGCATTCTTTGGTCAGAAATAATTACCGCCATCTCGCCAAATTGCTCCAAGACTTCCATAGCACCAAAGGCATGATTGGCTTTATATACTTGAAAATCTCGCCTAAAAGTGCGGTAGAGTAAATCTAGGTTATCTGGCTCATCATCTACCACCATGAGCTTAGGTTTGTCCGTACCAATCTCAGCCATATTTGACTTTTATTTTCATATATTTGAATGGCGAGATAACATGATGTTTATCCCACCTAATAAATAAGAGAAAACCAGAGAAGCCATTCACTTTGAAAATATAACTTTTCAAAGTTGTGAGTTTCCATTGATTATCCTCAATCGATCCACACCAAAATTAAATTTATCCAACTAACCCAGAACGCAAGGCGCGGACTGCTGCTTGGGTACGGTCATCGGCACATAGCTTATTCAAAATATTGCGAACGTGAGTTTTAACAGTGCCAACTGTGATGTAAAGTCTTTCCGCAATGACTGCATTACTACAACCTTCGACAATCAACTGTAACACTTCCAATTCCCTTTCTGTCAGGGTGTAAGGTTGAATTTCTTCCAAATTCTCAAAAGAATCTGGGTTAGGAGCAATAGTCTTAGAATCGACCAAAGCCGATTCCAACTTTTGAGGATTTTGTTGCGCTTGTTGTAATACAATCCGAGCGATCGCTGGATCGATCCAGGCGTTGCCATTGTAAGTGACTCGTACTGCTTCCAGCAAATTATCAAATTTGATATCTTTCATACAGTAAGAATCTGCACCAGCGGCAAAAGCTGCCAACACCGCTTCTTTGTTATCCCGCAGCGTCAAAATTAAGACTTTTGTAAGTAGCTGCTGGCCATTAGTAGTAGATTTTACCTCCCGTGTTAACTCAATGCCATCCTTATCTGGTAAACCAATATCGACAATGGCAATATCTGGTTGTAGCATTTTTAACATTTTTAGACCATCAGCAGCATTAGCAGCTTCACCTACAACTTCAATTTCATCCTTTTGCTGTAGTGCTGTACGAATACCCACACGAGTTAGGTCATGATCTTCAATCAGAGCGATACGAATTTTACTCATAGCCAACTTCAGCCCGTTACACTATAACCATAAAGTCGAGTTTCGTGACATACTCCCACACTAACTGCAAGCAGTATAGTGGGGGCTTCTATTCCCGGAACCAGAGTTGCGAGTTGAGCGTTTTATACTGAGTGAATATTACACTTTAACAATAAAAGTTGGACTGGTTCAGCCCAAGTACAAGCGCCCAAGATTAATAGACAGAGGAGTGAAATTAATTATGTGTTATCTAAAACTCTTATATACGTAGCAAGGCTGCGTATATACATTGTTCTTCACTCTTATGTCTATTTAGTTTAATTATGCTTACTCTCGTTGCAGGGCAAAGGGGAATCTCTTTTGCCTAAGTTCTAATATAAAAAAATTTGATAAACTTAACATTCATGCAAAATCTGGTGTGAGTATTACTTAAGAATAGGCTATGTCTAACGGCAATCAAGCATTTTCAGTGTTGGGAATACCAGTTCATGTGATGGCTGACTATCCAGGCTGGTTGTTAGAATGCCTGCACACAGGCAGAGGAACTCATGTCGTAACGCTCAATGCAGAAATGACTATGCAAGCAGAGCGAAATAAATTATTAGCTCACGTGATTAAAAATGCTGAACTGGTGATTCCAGATGGAGCCGGGGTTGTTCTGTATTTACGATGGCTGTTATGGCAAAAAGTGCAGCGTTTTCCAGGGATTGAATTAGCAGAAAAACTTTTGCAAGCACTTGGGCAACAGAAGACAGGGACAAAGATATTTTTCTATGGGGGAGCGCCTGGAGTAGCCGCAAATGCGGCAGATTTTTGGCAGCAGCAAATTCCAGATTTGAATATAGTCGGCACTCACTCAGGCTACCATTCTCCAGAAGAAGAAGCACAATTGCGGCAAACTCTGGCTCAATTGCAGCCACAAGTAATTTTTGTTGGTTTGGGAGTGCCGCGTCAAGAGTTATGGATTGCCGAAAACCGCCATTTGTGTCCCCAATCAATTTGGATTGGCGTTGGTGGCAGTTTTGATATTTGGTCGGGAACTAAAACTCGCGCTCCCGCCTGGTTAGGAAATAATAATTTGGAATGGTTGTATCGCCTTTATCAAGAACCTTGGCGCTGGCGGCGGATGTTAGCTTTACCAGCGTTTGCTGTGAAAGCGTTTGTTTATCGTTTGACAGCCAGGGGTGCAATTAGTTAAGAGTGCTGAGTGCTGAGTGCTGAGTTCTGAGTGCTGAGTGTTCTTACTTAGTTACTATTAAAGTCTTGAAAAAATTTAAAATTTTCTTTGTTGAAATTTAAATTCCCAGGCAAAACCTGGGAATCCTTATTTTGGGGAGAATGTCACATTTAAGCAGGCAAACTGTTTGGTTGTGGGTATGAGGAAAATTTAACAATGCCAGTATTAACAACTCAAGTTAAGACAGATAAATCCGTTCATGGAGAGGACAGTGAAACTCAACAGCACGGTAGCAATACTACTACAAAGGTACAATTGCAATCTGTAAGCAAGACTTATGCTAACGGCACTCACGCCTTATTGAATGCAAACCTTGAGGTAAAAAAGGGAGAATTTCTGTTTATCACGGGGCCAAGTGGTTCTGGTAAATCAACGCTATTGAAACTGCTGTATGGACAGGAGTTGCCTACACAGGGAGAAGTAATTGTTGATGAATGTAATGTAGCGGATTTGCGGGGCGATCGCTTGTCATTATTGCGGCGACGAATTGGTATTGTGTTTCAAGACTACAAACTGATTACCCAACGAACAGTAGCAGAAAATGTCACTTTTGTACTGCAAGCTCAAGGGTATACCCGTAAAGAAATTCAACGACGTTTAGAACCAACCTTAAAGCTGGTAGGTTTGCTGAGTAAAGCTGACTGCTTTCCAGATCAACTGTCTGGAGGGGAACAACAACGGGTGAGTATTGCTCGTGCGATCGTTGGTACACCACCCCTATTGTTGGCCGATGAGCCTACTGGAAATCTCGATCCAGATAATTCCTGGCAAGTAATCCAGATTCTCCAGAAGTTAAATTCCTTTGGGGCTACGGTAATTGTTACCACCCACGATGAACAATTGGTACGGCGGTGTAATCATCCGGTAGTGCAAGTTCGTGATGGAACGTTGTCTCGAAAATAGTTATTTGTCATTAGTCATTGGTCATTGGTCATTTGCAAAGGACAAAGTACAAAGGACAAATGACTAATAAACGTGGTGTTTGACTTTTGATGATACGGGTACGAAAGGTACTGCTGTTTTGAGGGGTAGCACTTGTAGGCGATCGCAGGCTTGTAAACTCTTAAAAGCTGCCTCTCGCACTACAACTTCTTCCTCCCGACTGAGTAGGAGCTGCAAGCATTGGACAATATCTTGCTGCACTGAAGAGTCAACTCGCTTACGACTGATTAATTTACTTAGTTGACTTAGAGCAATCAACCGCTTCAATGGATCTTTTTCTGTTAAATTCATCAACAACCGATCGAGGTGGTCTTCTTCTCGATTTTCATAGAAGTTGACAATTTGCCATACCAATAAAATTAAAGTTAACAGGGTTCCCACACCTTGCGCGATCGCACCAGCAGCAATCCAGTAACTGTGAGAGTCAACCCATATTGTCGCTGCCATGTAAGTGCTGACAGTAGCAATACCACCACTGATGACTGCTAAAACTAACCGACGATTTGAACTATTTAAGAAATTACGTATTTTAGACCAGCGCAATTGCCAGTCCCACTCTTGCATTGAGTAAACCAATACCATTACTCCAATGCCGATGAAGAGAGCCAGTAGCAGTTTCCAGTTCCACAACAACATGGCAATGATAATTGTCAGGAACCCAAGAAAGCCCCCAGGGCCAGAGAAACGTTTAAATGTTTGCTGCTTTATGGCTCCCTTTGTCTTGAATTTTGGAAGCGACCAGTTCCAGTTGGGGATTTGGTTGATCAATTGCTGCCAAGAAGACGAAGCCTGTGCCACAGTGTTTACCTACTTGATTACGAAATTACCTATTGTATAAGTTTTACTATGGATGAAGGAAGGATGAAGGCTCAAACCATAAAATGCCCGATTTTATAGAGAGATAGTAGACTAATACAGCACAGCGCATAAGATACCATTTTCAATCGCTAAGAGCAAGGGCATCTTGTACGTAAGTCTTACTTAAAGACAAAAACGAAAGTTATCAAGGGTGAATTGACCATCAAAAGTACAGAAGGTAACGCTGTGAATGTCATTCACATTTATAGATAATAAGGTATTGGGGGAAATTGGCGAGTCGGAATTGGCAAGATTAGAGCCTGGTAGTGCAGTTTGAGCGAGTAGTTGCCGATCGCGATCGTAGGCAGAAAGCACAAGCCGTTGCGAACTAGTAACAAAGGCGCTAACCGAATTAACTGGGCGCAAGAAAGTAGCTTCTAAAAATCCGCTTTTGGGCGCTCCCATTAAGACTATTAGTCCTGAATAGGTTGGAAATGCTGGATTTGATGGCTGTATTGCTAGAGAATTGTGAAAAATGACTCCCCAACGTTCATATTGACGCTCTACTGCTTCAAAACACTTCAAGTCTTCTAAGTCTAAACAAATACAAGTAGGTACAGTAAGTCTGGCAGCATCAAAAACTGGCTCGACCTGACTCCGCCTAGCTGAAGCTTTAATTTCGTTTTGTATATTCAAGTTGTCAAGCGCAAATTTAGCGTCTTCAATCGTTGGTAGTTTATTTGATTGAAGAGTAGCCTGCTTTACCATGACATCCCGCCTTACTATTACTTAGATAAAAATTAAATTAGTTATACATCAAAAGCTGTGGTTCCTACATATATAAGTAGAATTAACAGCTTATTAAAATAAGCGTTTTCACTATATGTTTACGTGTTAACGCTCAAAATTATTTATCGGTTTTTTGATAGACTACCATAAAAACTTATGCTGGATTCACGCTGGAGCGAGCCTCGCTACGATGAGAAAGCCTTATAGAACAGTAAATTCAACGTTCAGTTACTTTATTTTGATGAAAAAAAGCACCAAATCTTTACAAGTAATCCAGTAATTTTATATCTACTTAATCTGACGCTAGCGAGAAGTCTGAGAGTGATTGGTTCGCTGATAATAACAATGAGTGGGGAGTTTGAACTAGACACATGAAGAGTGCTGAGTTAAAAGACTGCCTACAAGGGATGTTGCTCTTACTAAGTACACAAATATTAAGTGCTTTTTAATTTACTCAGCACTAAGTGCGGTAAACATCTAGGGTGACGAAAGGGGAGGCGGAGAAATTACCGAATCTTCTCTTTATGTGCTTTTCCAGGTATTTTATATTACTTGTGCCAACGAATCACTACAGTCAACAAAAAAAGACTTATGTTTCAACCACTAGGATTTGAACAACGCTCTATAGATACCTCACTAGGTAGAATGGTATATTATACTGCTGCTGGAGCGCCTTGGGAGGATGATGTGACAGCCAAAGACGATCGCGAAACTTTGGTATTTCTGCACGGCTTTGGTGGTGGTTCTTCTGCTTATGAGTGGTCGAAAGTTTATCCGGCTTTTGCGGCTGAATATCGGGTTATTGCCCCAGATTTGCTCGGTTGGGGTAGGTCTGAACATCCAGCACGGAGTTATAATATTGAAGATTATTTAACCACGATTCGGGAGTTTTTCGAGCAGACTTGTACTGGGCCAGTAACAGCGATCGCTTCTTCTTTGACCGCAGCATTTACAATTCGGGTAGCAGCAGATCGTCCTGATTTATTCAAGTCTTTAATTCTTACCACCCCCGCCGGACTTTCTGACTTTGGTGAAGACTACTCCCGTAGTTTTTTTGCCCAGTTAGTTAGCGTTCCCATTGTCGATCGTTTACTTTACAGCACTGGAATTGCTACTAGTGGTGGCATTCGCAGCTTCTTAGAACAAAGGCAATTTGCTCAATCGAATCGAGTCTACCAAGAAATTGTAGATGCTTATCTAGAATCCGCCCAACAGCCTAATGCTGAGTATGCAGCACTGTCCTTTGTTCGTGGCGATTTGTGCTTTGATTTATCCCTTTACATTCAACAATTAGCCACTCCCACCGCCATTATTTGGGGACAAAAGTCGCAATTTACAGGCCCCTCAATTGGTCGCCGCCTTGCTGAAATCAATCCCCTAGCGATCCGATTTTTTCAACAATTAGAAGATGTCGGATTGACACCACAGTTAGAATTGCCAGCAGTGACAATCGGGTTAATTCGCAAATTTTTGCCGTTGCTGAATTAATTTAAGAAGTCAGAATTCAGGAGTCAGAATTCAGAAGTAAGCTTGGATTATAAAATCAAAATTGCTATCATTTATTGATTTTTTGAGATGATTCAGCTTGGTATCAAACCATTCTGAATTCTGAATTCTGAATTCTGACTCCTGACTCCTGAATTCTATTTGTCTTTCAATCTGATATCAATGACAGTCGCATTGAAGTTGTAGTTAAAACCTTCTAACTCAAATGGCATCCCAATTTTCACTTTACTGTTACCCAAAACTGGCCCACTTTCAGTAACTTGGGCTTTGCCATCTAAAGTTAAAAGAAAATCTGTACTGTAATTGTTGCTCTTGGGATCTGGCAATTCTTTAACAGTCCCATCCGGTTGGAAAACATTGACTGTTCTAGGTAGCTGTTGAATGGATTTAATTTCAATCTGTCCGTAGGGTTGATTGCGGATAATCACATTGGTTTTTCCGCCTTTTTTTAAACCATTGTCAATTAATTTTCCTGGGTCACGTACATTCAAACCACGAACTACTAAGTCTACTTCTATGGGCACTGTTTTTGCACCAACTTGGGCGACAGAACCAGAAGTGCCAGGAAAAACAAAGATACCAAAGATAACTAGTAGAATTACCAGCGCAGCGGCTAAATCTAGAAGATTGATTTTGCCAAACAAGCGACCTTTTGAATCTAAAATAGCCATAAAAAGTTTTCCGAGGTAATAGCGAAGTAATGGATTGTAGCCAGAAAGTTTTCGATGGAAACGGTAATTTTCCCTATTTGGTAATAACTCAAAGTATTCGGGGGTTGCAGTTATGCGACAGTTTATCACGAGTTCGTAATTTCCGAGGTACGGCAGCTAAACCTCAAACTTTTACCAGTTAATACTGACGCACCTAGAAAGTAAAATCTAGTGTTTAAGCCTATCTCTAGAGAGAATACCTAGCCTCCCGCAATTCGGTAGATTTGTATCAAGATTATCTGTATGACAACTCCTTTGGTCTTGAGTTAAGAATGCAACTTAGAATACTCTAAATCCGTCTTAATAATTTGTCCCCTCATTTTATGTTCTTCCGAAATAATCTTCAGAGTGTATTATGTTCAATTGGAAAGGTTTTGCTGCAAATTACCGTGTATGGCGGCGTCGCTGGTTTTATCCCCTAATTTCAGTGGTAGTCGCCCTGAGTCTGTGCCTGAGTACACCTTTGCCTGGAAGAACTTTAGACTTCTTGCCTCTGATATTGCAGGGAGTCCAGGTACTTCAGCTTTCTAATATATCCGATCGCCAGGAAACTGATATTGGCAAGCAGATTAATCAGCAAATACTAGGGAGTCAAGTCCGACTTTACCGTAATTCTGAAGTTAATAGCTATGTCGAACAAATCGGTCGGCGTTTAGTGGCTAGTAGCGATCGCCCCAATCTTCCCTTTACGTTCCAAGTAGTTGAAGATGACGCTATTAATGCCTTTGCTACTTTAGGAGGTTATGTATATGTCCATACGGGTTTGCTGAAAGCTGCCGATAATGAAGCGGAACTCGCCAGTGTCATCGCCCATGAAATTGGTCATATTGGCGGGAAACACCTGGTTAAACAGATGCGGCAAAAAGCGATCGCTAGTGGTTTAGCATCAGCAAGTGGTTTAGATCGCAATACGGCTGTGAACATTGGTGTAGAACTTGCCTTGAATCGTCCTCGCAGTCGTCAAGATGAATTTGATGCCGATCAAAGAGGGTTAAGAACTTTGACACGCGCTGGTTATGCCCAGTCTGGGATAGTTTCTTTTATGCAAAAGCTGCTGAAAAAGGGTGGTTCTACTCCGACATTTTTGAGTACTCACCCCGGAACCAGCGATCGCATTGACGCCCTCAGACGTGCAATTAACTCTCAACCTAGTAATGGAAAATATGGCTTGGATAATGCTAGTTATAAAGCAAATATTCGACCATTAGCGAAGTCTTGAGGAAATTGGGAAAGAGGAGGCAGTGTTTCGACTACGCGGCAGTTGAGCGTAGTCGAAACTCAACAACCAGGCAGGGGGCAGAAGTTCTTTAATTTTGAATTTTAAATTTTAAATTTTTAATTGATTTCTCCCCTCATTTCAAATATTGCTCAATTCCTATTGCGGCGATCGACTTTAATTTTGGCTGGATCAACTGTACTTACAACCTCTTCTAAAGGCAGGATACGGATATAGTTTTTAAAGATATTAACTTGATAAACCAACTGATTTGTGACATCTAGTCCAGTCAACCAGCCACTCCGGGGATGATAAGCGCCAGTATCTATGTCTAGCCATCCCTTTCCTTGTGCCAGTTTACCAGGAGCAACACCCGGCAGGGTAAAGGTAATGGTGTGACCGATGATAATTTGCTTATCTGGAAAGTAGGGTTTTTCAATGCTGTGAAATTCCTCTCGTATCCAGCACAGTTCATCGGCAGTTTGTTCTGTCACCGACTTGGAAGGGTCAACACCAGCATGAGTTAACCAAATATCCCCTAAGTCAAGGTATGTAGGCAAAGCTTTTAACCAATCCAGATGGTCATCAGGAATTGGAGCCTCTTGGTAACTGGCCACGGTAGCTTGCCCTCCACCAAACAGCCATGCTTGCATCGTCGAAGAGGAAGTCCTTTCATTTGTCAGGATGTTTAGTAACATCTGCTCATGATTTCCCAACAAACATGAGTAGTTATTTTGCTTGACAAAATTAACTACTTGCGCACTATGAGGACCGCGATCGATTAAGTCTCCCAGAAAATAGACTCGATCTTCTGACGTGGGGGCGATCGCCTCCAACAATGTCATTAAACCTTCATAGTGTCCATGCACATCCCCAATTACAATTCGTCTGGGGCTAGTTTCGCTCATTGTCTCTTAGCTGCAATAGTTTTGGCTAATACTTCTGCTACAGTTTACGCTGTCTGGTTTCCGCAATGAAAGGTAAAAATACTGGATAATGTTTATTTTAATTTAATTCTTGTACGAGTAATAAACTTAACTTATCAAATATATACAACGACAATTGTTTTTCAGATATAACTTATAATATCGATGGCGTAAGACTAGGTTTTTCTGCTAATTTAAACTACTTAGGCAAGAATTTAGGCTTTTGCCATATTTATCACTTTTAAGTTCACAATGTCTAATGGTTTTTCTGCTGAAATTAGTTCGCGCATCTGCAAGCACATGAATGACGATCATGCTGATGCTGTAGTTATTTATGCTAAAGCTTTTGGTGGCTTAACAGATACAAACGCAGCCGAAATGCTGTCAATTGATGCGCAAGGTATGGATTTAACAGCGCAAGTAAATGGGGAAGCTGTACCAGTTC
Source organism: Nostocales cyanobacterium LEGE 12452 (assembly GCA_015206945.1). Classification (GTDB taxonomy): domain Bacteria; phylum Cyanobacteriota; class Cyanobacteriia; order Cyanobacteriales; family Nostocaceae; genus Nostoc. Next base: position 26,336 of record JADEXV010000058.1, read on the forward strand.
GTATTCAATTTGCTCGTGTTTTAGTAGACGCGGAAGATGCTCATCAAACTTTGATTGCAATGGTGAAGCAGGCGCGGGTGAAGGCTAAATAGGAAATGACAAAATAATTGACACTAAATCTGCGATATATTTAATCACATATTTTTGTACATATAGCAATACTAGACTGGGGAAAGGTTAAAGGGGAAGGGAAAATTCTATACCTTTACCCCTTCCCCCTTTCCCTTTTCCCCAAACCAAATTCCAGTTTAAAATTCTTAACCGAGCAGTATTGAAAGCTGCGTTATATCGTAATTACCGTAAATACTCACCCCGCCAGCCGATACATAATCACTTTTCCTTTCCAATTTTCTTCCACAAATACCAGATGCTCGCCATTGGAACGCCGAAAAGCGCGAATCCCGTAGGGTATATCAATCCAGCCACTTTCGCTGCCAACTTCTGGGCCTGGTTTTAACTGTTGTACTTGCGCTCCCGTCTTGGCATTGTAGACATATACCTCTGCGGTTTTAACTGTCACGGCAAATACATAGTCTCCCGCCACACTGATTGCTGCTGTAGACACTTCACGCTTCCCGGTGCTGTCGTAGGGAATTAGAATCCGCCATTTGGGAGTACGATTTCCTTTACTCCAATTGTCAAAACGGGCAATCTCAGATCCAGCAACTCCAGCATCGTCACCAAATGCGGGGTGATCTACCGTAAAGCCTGACAAAAACATACTATCTGTTTCAGGGAAATATTCGATCCGCCGCAAGTCGTTAAAGATTTTGGGAGTAGCTTGCTTTTCCATCGAACTATAGCTGTAAATGGGGTTGCCTTTAGGATCTATTCCCTTTAAAGGATAGTGTCGAATGCCATCTTCTGTTCGCAAAGCTTTCCAAACATCTCCTTTGCTGTCTACCCACCAGCCACCAAGATGAGGATAATCTTTGCTGCGATCGTATTCGTTCTTTTCAAATTTGCCATTACCGTTGCGATCGCGCCAGATCCATTCGCCTTGTTCTGGTTGATGCGGTGGCCAATTTCCGGCAATAAATGGTTTATCTGCGCCATTAGTACCGACAAACATTCCGGCGGGTATGGCAACTTTACCATCTGTGGCGGGATTAAAACGATAGATTTGCAGAAAGCTGTTATACATATCTGTGAGGAACAAAAACGGCTTCCCTTGAATGCGGCGAACAAAGGTTCCATCTGGCGATGTATGCAGACGTGGATCTTGAGGATATTTGAAAGCATTTAAGGTGTAGGCTTTGTAATTCCATTGCTTACCAGCAGCCTTACTGTAATCCATCAGATAGTGTTCTTGTTTGGTGAATAAATCTACACCATCAGTTTTAGGATCGGCATCTGCATTATCGACGAATATCAATCCCAGCGATCGCCACATTAGTTTTCCCGATGGGGAAAATTTCCGCAAATCTGTTCCTGATTTGTTGAAACCGTTACTATTTATATAGATATTGCCGGAAGCATCTGTACCAACTCCGGTAAGTCCGTAAAGTTTCAAATCTCGAACTTCACCAGCAACTCCTGCATAGATACCGCCTTTAGAACCAAAACTACTCACTTGCACTGGCCGATCTTTGATCTCATAAGTCAACATTTGCTGACGCGGGCCATTTTCTGCTACTAACAGCTTACCTTGATGATTAATAGCGATCGCTGTTGGTTCGACGATATCTGCAATCTGTTGGGGCAATTGCTTTCCAGTTTGGGAATAATGTAAAATTTTTGCAGGCTTACCACCACTTTTACTTTGAATAATCCACAGATTTTTTTGTGGATCGATAGTTATTGCTCCTGGATTAGCAACGGTAAAACTGCGAAGTTCCTTCATCGTATCAGTATCATAAACACGAATCTGGTTAGCAGCAAAATCACTCACATACAACTCGCTTTCCACAGTTGCTAATCCAGTAACTTCACTTTTAGTACTGGTAATTAACATACTTTTATCCCAACCACGTCCATTCGGAAACGGCGCAGGTTTTCCTGATAAGTCATAGCGTCTAACGCTATACCAAGTTGTTCCTTCTGGTGGATAATCTTCTTTTGTATCGCCCCTCGAACCTTGAGTCATGGCAATGTAAACATATTTACTATTTGCGGTTACAGCTTTGCCACCGCCACGACTCCAGCCGTGAGTATCCCCAAGGGCAGCAATAACCTTACCATCTTTATATATTCCTGCCTCCATTGCCGCCTCATCCCAATGGCTGTTAGTATAAACTGTGCCATCGGCGGCTACATACATTGCCTCAATATTGTTTTGTACCCGCAGATTTCCACTGCCAATAGTATTACCTATCCACGATGTTTTGTAGTTAAGCGTGGGTGTTTTAGTATTGTTTTTTACCCGCACATTTGCACTACTAATAGTATTACTTATTGACGATGCTTTGTATGTAATTGTCGGTGTTTCTGTTGTTGCCCAGTCTGTTGTAATTCCAATGGTAGTAACAATGACTGCAACAGTCATACTGAGTAAAAAATTTAAAGTTTTACTTCTTTGTAAATATCTAGTCTTAGATAATTTTTTTACTTGCTGATTGAGCTCATGACGAAGTTTTACTAACTTCGCCAATAATTTATTTATCATATATTTTTCATCTTTTAATTATTTATATACAATTACCTTTTATGAAATCCGCACAAAAGGTAACTATTTTTAAACTCACTAATATACAGTTTTTTGGAAGCAAGATATCTGATTACATATCAATAAAAATCTATCAGGATTAAAAATCTACTATTTATATAAGTTTTATCAAAATCATATTATTCTATAAAATACTGAAAAACATTTTTAAAAGTATTTATTATTACTTTTTTATTGTGGTTCCTGATACAAAATCAATTGTTTGCTAGTAGCTTTTTCCTTGGTATATATACTATACAGCTTGTTTTTCCGTAGATAGAGTAAAGATGTAGTAAGTATTATTGAGTTAATAAAAATACAGGTTTAAACTCACTATTGACGTTGGTATATAAATAGCTTATAAATTGGTGTTCCGTAAAAAAACTCTTATTAGTAATGTGTATTCCGAAATTATAGTGATTCGGGTTTGGATACAACACGCTGTAGAGGGACACAGGTATGTGCCCCTACTGTTTTAATATATTTATAGGAGAAATATCGATGGAAGCTAATAAAGAAAAAAGTTTTACTTCATCCTCTGCATCTATTATTACCCTAGGATTAGGCTGGTTTCCCAAAAGTCCCGGAGGATTAGAAAGGTATATTTATGAACTAACTCATAAATTAGCTGCAAATCACGATCGGATTGAATTATGTGGAGTTGATTTACCAGAAACTGAACTAAATTCGCCGATTAAGCTGACTAACTTGGCGAGTCCCGATAGTGCTATTTGGCAAAGATTATGGTCAATTCGCACGAATTTCCAGAAAACAAGAACTAGCAAACCAGATGCTATTAATTTGCACTTTGCATTATACAGCTTTCCAATTTTAGATATTTTACCAAAGGGAGTACCAGTTACTTTTAACTTTCATGGACCTTGGGCTTCTGAGAGTCAGCAAGAGGTAGTTAATAAAAATCTCAGTCTTTTAATCAAGCACTGGCTAATAGAAAAAAACACTTATAATCGTTGCGATCGCTTCATTGTTTTGAGCAAAGCTTTTGGTAAAATTTTACACGATAAATATCAAGTACCGTGGAGCAAAATTCATGTTATTCCTGGTGGAGTTGATATTAATTGGTTTCAACCAAATTTATCACCCCAAGAGGCTTGTACAAAGCTAGGCTGGCCTAATAATCGCCGAATTATATTTACATCACGCCGTTTAGTGCATCGAACCGGAGTTGATAAATTATTGCAAGCTCTGGCTATAATTAAGCCCAGAATACCAGATGTTTGGCTAGCGATCGCAGGTCGTGGTCACATCCAAGCTGCACTACAACAACAAGCTACAGAATTAGGACTAGATGACAACGTTAAATTTTTAGGTTTTCTCCCTGATGAGCAATTGCCTATAGCTTATCAAGCGGCTGAATTGACTATTATGCCTAGTCAATCTTTTGAGGGATTTGGATTAGTAATAGTTGAGTCTCTAGCCTGTGGCACTCCTGTTTTATGTACTCCAGTTGGGGGAATGCCAGAAATTTTATCAGAATTTTCACCCGATTTAATTACGACTTCAACAGACGCCTTAGCTATTGCTGAAAAATTAGAGCAAGTGCTTTTGGGTAATATTCCCATACCTTCGCGATCGGACTGTCGCCAGTACGCCACCACACATTACGACTGGAATCAAATCGCCCAACAAGTACGGAAGGTTTTATTAGCTTAAACAAGTGATTGTAATAGATTTTATGGTTGCTGCGTGGGTCAAATTAGATAAATTAGAGGTTTTATGAAAATTCTTTTTTTAGATCAAAGCGGTAAACCAGGTGGTGCCGAATTATGTTTAATAGATATTGCTAAACCTTATGGCGATCGCGCTTTGGTAGGTTTATTTGCAGATGGATCTTTTAAAGATTTACTACAACAAAATCATATCCCAGTAGAAGTTCTCGCAACTAAAGCAATCCAAGTTCGCAAAGAAAGCAGTTTGCTACAAGGATTCAAGAGTTTGGGACAACTTGTACCTCTGATTAATAAAGTAGTTAAAAAAGCGCGTGAATACGATTTAATCTATGCCAACACCCAAAAAGCATTAGTTGTCGGAGCGTTAGCAAGTTTTTTCAGTCGTCGCCCTTTAGTTTATCATTTGCATGATATTCTTTCCAAAGAACATTTTAGCCAAACTAATCTTCGCATTGCTGTTAACTTAGCTAATCGTTTTGCATCATTAATAATTGCTAATTCTCAAGCTAGTCATACCGCCTTTGTACAAGCAGGAGGACGCCCAGATATCATCGAAGTTGTTTATAACGGCTTTAATCCAAAAATTTATCAAACTGATGAGTCTGATATTAAACAATTACAGCTACAGTTAGGATTAGAAGGAAAATTTGTCGTTGGACACTTTAGCCGTCTTGCACCTTGGAAAGGTCAGCATATTTTAATTGATGCCCTTGCTAAATGCCCACATGATGTGATAACAATTTTAGTGGGTGATGCACTGTTTGGTGAACAGGATTATGTTCAAAAGTTACACCAACAAGTTAGTGAACTGGGATTAGAAAACCGTGTCAAATTCTTAGGATTTCGTTCTGATATTCCCCAGTTAATGGCAGCTTGTGACTTAGTGGCACATACCTCTACTTCGCCAGAACCCTTTGGTAGAGTGATTGTAGAGGCAATGCTATGCGGAAAACCTGTAGTTGCAGCCAAAGCTGGGGGTGCGATGGAATTAGTAGAACATGGACTTAATGGTTTTTTAGTGACACCAGGAAAACCCCAGGAACTTGCACAAGTAATTATCACTTGTTTACAAGAGACAGAAATAACTGCGACTATAGCCAATAATGCCCGAACCGTTGCTAGTCGGCGTTTTGATGTTGCAACTATTAATCAGCAAATTTCCCAATTACTGTCCCACAGATTATAATTACTTGCCTAATCTGCGATCGCCGATTTTGTTTGGATAACCCCAGATGAACGTCTGGGGTTTATGGGTGTAATTACAAACCAACTAATTCACGAGATTCAAAATCAGAAAGTTGTTGAGCGATCGCTAATCTTGCTTCCAACTTAGCTACACTAAACTGGTTACGCAGATATTCCAAATGAGCGATCGCATTTGCTTTATCGACAGTTAATCGAATTTGGATGTCAATTGCCTTCTGATATTCCTGATTTACAAGCAGCACCTCAAAGCGGCGAGCCTTGCGTTGAGCATCATTCTTCAAATCCATCTCAAAGGCGGCGGTGCGGTCTGCATTGCCTTCAAATCGGTTAACTTGGTGCTGCACTGCCATCAACTGAGAATCTATTTCATTAGCCCGTTGAGCAGCTTGTGCGATCGCAGCTGGATAATGACTCAGTTGCATCATTTAATAATTTTCCTCTAAGGTCAATAATGTAGTGTTTAAGTATAAGACCAACCCTTGAATCCATTTACCAAAAGGCTGTCACAGAGCAGTTTTACACTTAAATCAGCTTGGTGGAAGCTATATATATATTATAGTCTAAATGTATTTAATTAGGGGAGGAAAAGCGATGTCTGAAGTGCAGGTATGCCAATTATTTCCCACTAATTATTTACAGCCATTTTCCTAAATTCTCGCTACAATAAAGTTAAAATAAAATCTTAACAAATTTTAAATTTAAACCTCATTCATCTTTATCTGTACTCTGTATGAGCTAATTTTTTAAGTTTTTGAAATTCGCTTTAGACAAAGGCATAAAAATGAATGTAGATCATCATTAATTTCTGGAAATGTGTTTTGAATAACACCAATTAATTTTGCCTTTTAAGATTAAGTCCGCCCATATACCCATGACTTATTTAGCCGTCAGACTGAAGTCTGCGGCTAATAAAGTAAGCCTGCATAAGCAGGCTAATTATTTTCTGGTAAATTCTACACTTTAGCTCAAGCTGCTTCCCGCAATTGTGGTTGTGACGGCACACTCACCTCTGGAAATGAAAGCGAGAGTTGTTCGGCTTGAGGTACTGCCGCTTGCTGCAAAACTTGAACTTCAATATTCACGCTGACCAAATAACTACCTGTATCAGCACCAACTGCTTCGGCAATTAGTTTAGCAATGTCTGGGCGTTTGGCAGTCAGCGGGTCACGTAAAATACACCGATCCCATTCATGCTTGGCAGTCGGATTGAGGTTGAGAATATAATGCTTCATCATCGAACTAACCCTTGAATCCATCTTCCAGAAGGTTTTCACAGAGCCATTATGCATTTGGCTAGGCTTTGTGGACGCTACATCTATTATAGTATATTTGTACTAAAATGAACGATATCTGAGTCAGAAAGTAGGAAATATATCGTGTGCGGCTAATTAGCTATATTCCCAAATCTATGCAGAAAGTCCAAAAATCCCTCTCATCTGCCGTTTTAATATAAGTTTTTAACCGGACACAATTAAGCTGTTCCACATTTAACTTGCATAATTAGCATACGCTTTTCGGCCTACGCCACAAGAGTTATATAAATTTTGGATATGCAAACTAGGTGTCGTTTAGCTTATAAACCATTCGTAAAAGCGTATAGGTGTGTCTGAGCGATATTCCTGTGCTACATCCGATCAGTTCAAGGACTTCTAACAAATAATTAAAGTGCGATTTTTACGATGGGCAAAGCCAACGCCCAAATTTATCTATTCCCCTCTTCTCCAATTTGGTGATATCTCTAAATTCCTAATTATATAAAATCTGTCCATAGGTAAATTCTAATACAAAGCTATTGCAACTAAGCTTACAAAGCAACACCTTATATTTATGTAAATCGCTATATGGTAGATATCTATATTATTGACCTATTTGTGATTGGTCTACTTCTACTAATGGTCACATTAGGGTCAGGTTGGATTGCTCGTTTACCTCTTTCTTTTGCTCTTATCTATCTAGTGGTTGGTATTTTTCTAGGCCCTTATGCCTTTGGGCTGATTCAATTTCGTCGAGATGACGTTTTTAATGCCGAAATGCTGGAAAAAATAACAGAACTTGTAGTAATTATTTCTGTGTTTAGCTGCGGCTTAAGAATTGTTCGTCCTCTAAGGTTGAGAACTTGGGGCATTACGGCGCGATTGATTGTATTTTTAATGCCAATTTCAATTCTTGCTTTGGCTGTTGTGGGTAAATTGTTTTTAGGGATGAATTGGGGAGAAGCGATTTTATTAGGAGCAATTCTTGCACCTACCGATCCAGTATTAGCATCAGAAGTACAACTGACCGATATAAACGACCAAGATGAGTTGAGATTTGGTTTAACTTCTGAAGGTGGATTAAATGATGCTTTAGCTTTTCCCTTCGTTTATTTTGGTCTTCATGCAATAAAAGATGATAACTGGGACAACTGGTTTAAACAGTGGATTGCGGTTGATTTAATTTGGGCGATCGCAGCTGGTATTGTTATGGGATTTGTTGTAGCAAAATCTATAGTTTGGATTGAAAAAAGAATTCAAAAACGTCGTCGTGCCGATGAGTTAATGGAAGATTTTATTGCTATCAGCACAATCCTACTAACTTATTCTTTAACAGAAATGGTGAATGGCTATGGATTTCTAGCAGTATTTGTTGCTGGCTTAGTTGTCCAACGCAGTTATAGAAATCCTGAAAAACCGCTAGCACAGTTGGAATTTGTTGAGCAAGTTGAAAAACTGCTGGAAGTTGGAACAATTTTACTATTGGGATCAATATTATTATTCAAGCCAATGCTCAACTATGCTATGCAATCTTTATTAGTGATAATTTTATTATTCTTCATAATCCGACCTGTAGGAGTTTGGATTAGCACAATAGGCAAACGTCCTGTAGAATCACACCGCCGAACCTTTCATCCAGGAACTAGGTGGTTGATTGGATGGTTTGGTATTCGCGGTGTCGGCTCTTTATATTATCTGGCCTATGCCTTTGGTAATGGCTTAAAAGGTGAAGCTGCCGAACAAATTGCTTGGATAACTTACACTACTATTGTAGCTTCTGTAATTATACATGGCATCAGTGCAACTCCATTAATGAAGTGGTATGAGCGCAATATTGGTAATAAGATAAAGGCTAATGTTCCCGCCACAATAGATGAATTTGAGTAGAAACAAATATAGGGTATGTTATGCCCAAGGTTAAGCACCTTAAATTGTTGATGGTGCTGTACTATCAGCGATAACACACCCTAAAATTTAAATTTATAAACCTGTGACTCCAAACCAGAAAAAGGCTTTGAATATTACTCCCCAATGCTAGTAAGGAAGCTGTTGGGGATTAAATATATATTCCCTATTTACCCGTCACCTTTTCAATAACTTCTTTCGCTTTTTCGCCAAAACTTTCTGGAGGATTTTGTTCTTGTTCAGCCTTCAAATTTCTTTCGTAAGTCTTCTCTATAGTATTAAGATTTTTTGAATCTTTTATTGCTTGCTCATAAGCTTTTTGTCTGTCTTCTTCTTGAATGCCAACACCTGGGTCAAATTCGTTAGCACGATTAATTTTTTCTTCAGAATTTGGTTTATACTCTGGGGGTATTAGTTTTAATTCTTCAAGAGTAGTTGCATAACTACTTTGTTGAACAAAAATGAAGGAACCTGTCAAGCTGATGAAAACCATCAAGCTAACAACCAAAAAGCTTGAATGTAATGCTTGTTTTAAACTTAATAGAATTTTTTGCATGAAAAAAAATCTCCTAATCTTTTGTTATGAGCCTTTTTAGGTATAGCGGTTCTCGGTTAAGTGAGGTACAAC
>JADEXV010000429.1 GCA_015206945.1 Nostocales cyanobacterium LEGE 12452
GAATAGCATCACGCGCTTCTAGCAATGAGTTTTGAGTGACTTTCAAAGCAATTTGACTAATGCGAAGTGAATCACTAACTTCTAAAATCCAGCTAGAAAGAGCTTCTTGCCCTGAAACTAAGTTCCCATTTAATAGGAGTTTTCGTTTACTATTGCTGCCATCTAGTTTATCCCATAGTTCTCCAAACCAACTTCGATTTTTATGATATCGGATGATATCTTTGCTGACTTGAATACCATTTATCAAGTCAATTATAGCTTTATCACCAACACCAGGAACTCGACGCTGAAGTTCTTCAAGGGTGCGAGTAGAAGGGCTAATAATATGAATATTTTTATCTGTTGCATTGGACATTTTAGCTATTCTAATATAATGACTATTTTTTGACTAAAAATTTATTCCTTTTTGATTTAGTTATTTATATGTTTTAAATATTCTAAATACCCGTTAACTTTATTTATCTTTTGACTAGTTTGAGTTTCTAACGAGTGAAGGTTATTGACTAATTTTTCTTTCTCATCAGTTTGAATTTTTTGGTCTGTCTGTGCCTGTATTAAAGTATTACAGTAATTAGTCAAATAGCTATCAAGCTCTGCAAAAAATTATCAACTCGTTGCTTAAAGTCTTCATCTAAGTATTGATTGATTCCCCCTTTAATATTTTCAATACTATCCTCAATTAATTTATTTGATTTATCAATTATTTCTTGAAGCGAAATTGTGTAATAGTCCTCTTTTTTGTCTGGACGTTTTACATTTATAGTTTCTTTTTTCTTAACCAACCCAAACCAATGGAAGAAGTCTCTCTTTTCAATTATTTTTGTTTCGTAACCTTGAGCTATCCATTTAGTATGCTGATTAACGTTTACTTTAGTGTTTTTTATACTGTTACTATCTAAATTTGGTGTTGGCAAAGACAAATTGACATGAAAGCTTTCGTTTAATCTTTGACGTGCGCGCTCAATAATGGGCTGAGTTTCAGTATCTAAAGAATTTGTGATATCTTGACGTGCTTGTTCAATTATTTTTTTTGCTTGTTTACGAACACTTTCAACCAAAGGCTGTATAATATTAGACTTTGCAGATGCGATTGCTTGTTCTCCAAAATCTTCTGCTGCGGTTGAACTTGGGAATTCAATTATACTATTACTTGTTTTAGGCATTTCAATTTTATTAAACTTTTTAGAAACCCATTTAAAAAAATTTTGGCTTACCAAACCTCCTTTTTTTATAAAATCTGCACGTTGATATTCTTCTTCAGTAAAATATGCTTCTAAATTTTGTTTAGCTTCTTGTTTAATAGTTTCAAGAATTTTCTCAAGCTGTTTATAGAGATTAGCCTTAATTTTATCTATTTCTTGCAAACGATTACGACATTCTTCTAAGGATTGCAAGTCTCTTTCTAATGCACTGACTTCTTGTTTTAATTTTACTTCATCTTCATTGATGGCACTGCTACGAAGTTGTACATCATTATTCAATTCTTCAAGATAAGCACGAGTAATCCTGAGTGCAGATTCTATGCTTCGAGGTGCAGCTTCTGCCATAAGTGCATTAATAGCACCAATTAGAAACTGGTCAAAACCTGACTTTTTCCACAACCTTTCAGCTTTGCGTTGTAAATCTTCTGCCGTTGCTTCTTCAAGTTCTTCTTCCCAATCAATACCGAACACTTCTTGAGCAAGCGAGCGCACTGTTTTTAGCTCAGTCACTTTAATACCGGAATCCTGCTGCAATTCTGTTAAAAAGGTAGCAGAGGTAAATGCTTGTCTAGCTGATATTTCAAATACTCTATTAATATCGCCGGAACCACCTATATTAAACTCAGCAGCTACGAACTGCTGCACTTGTTCAGGACTCATATCACCATCTCGTCGTTGATCAACTTTGTTAATCAACACGTATAAATTATCTTTGCCTCTTAGTTCTATAACTTTATCAACATCTTTTTTGACTTTTTCGGCAGCTTCAGTTTTAAGTTGGGTAAAGTCTAGAACCATTAATACTATAGAGCTTTTGGTAAGCTGTTCTTCAACTACACCCTGAAGCCGCAAATTTTCTCCCGCCTCATTTGGCCCAGGAGTATCAACAATTACTAATTTACCTAGATTTTCTGATTGCTGATTAGTTTGAGATGAACGCCAAAATTTAGTGTGTATTCTGGGAACATCCATTAAGTATTGCAACGGATCTGCTTGTGGCTCTAAAAGACTGCACACTCTGACAATATCATTCAAACTAGTTAAGGTATGAATAATCTTCTCCCTTCCTTCACTTTTGCCGGGAATTGTCAGTCCGACTGCTTGCTGAATTTGCTTTGGGATTTTTGCTAAATGAGGATACTGAGCAAGTTTTTCTTGCGCTTGTTCAATCCCCATCTGATCAATTCTGTGGCGTAAGGCTAATAGTGTTTCTTGAAAAACTGTCAAAATTTGGGGATTTAGATATAAAGCTGGCTGAGTTAAGTTACTATCAAAAATAATCTCAGTCGGAAGCGTCGTCATCGCCGCGTTACGACTTGGCAAAATCTCTTGCCCGATGATGGCGTTAGTAATAGTAGATTTGCCAGCTTTCATTGGTGCAACAATTGCCATTCTCAACTCAAGATTTCTGACCTTATCTATTTCCTGATTGACTTGTTGCTCAAATTCTGCGTATTTTTTGCCAGCACTATCAGAAATAAGTGCTGTACTAGCGTGATTCATCAGCGAACTGACTTGCTCTAGGAGATCAATAACATCTTTCTGCAAGTCCTGTATATTCGGCTTCAGTACCTCAGAAATCATCTATTCTTACTCCGCATCTAGTAAAGTACACTTATGCCAAGTCTGCCTTAGTAGAAACATAAGAACCTCAGTAACAATACGGCTTAGTCTATTACTTATCTACTTCAAATAAACAATTTCTCCTCAACCCACATAATTCTCCGCCCTAAAAACTTAGTTAACACCTTAGCACCCCATCAACAACTGCAACCCCCCACTGCGGAAACTTCGCCAGCAGCTTCTTGATTACAATCTGCAAAGCCGGATCGTCACTCCAACACTCTTGCAAAAAGTCAAAACCCGGATTCTCGCCCGAATTTGCCGCAGCTTTGAGTTTCTGCATACACCCCGGTCGCGCATTTGCCCTTGCAACAATCGCCTCATGCGACCATTTTTCAGGATTTGGCACGGACGCGGCGGAACTTTCACCCTCATCAACTGCTTTGACTTCTCCACCCGAAACCAAGTTTTCAACCAACAACAAAGCGGAATAACCCTGTTCTACTTGCCCCTGTATTTGATTACAGCGCTTCCGGCTGTTATGCGATATAGTTTTCTCCTTGCCCCTCTCCTATCATTGCTTTCAGCTTTTAGGATGTACCTCATAGCTGCCGTAAGT